>JAGHAU010000238.1 GCA_021161345.1 Anaerolineales bacterium
GATGTAAATAGCTCAGGTGAAATAATATGGATGATCTTGAAAAGAAAACAAAAACGCTAGCTAATGATCTGGTCTTTGAGTTGAATAAATCCCTTGGATTTAGAAAAGATGGACTAGCCCAACCATTCCTGAAGCCGCTGGTATGGAAGCCAATGGTCCGTTTCTCTGAGATGGCGACTATCTTTGAACAGCGGGTTGTGCAGGAAGGCTGGCAAAATGCTTCTGCCTGGTTTATTACGCATTTTGTTGACAAGGTTAAAACATTGGGTGCAGAACATCTGCCAAAAGAAGGGCCGCTAGTGATCGCTGCCAACCATCCTGGCGCTTACGATTCATTGGTGATCTCTTCCCATATCCCACGGGACGACGTGAAGATCATTTCATCGGATATACCTTTTGTTAAAAAGCTCCCTGATACCAGCAAACATATGATTTTTTCCTCACAAAACGTCCATGACCGTATGAGCGCTGCCCGGAGCGCGCTGCGCCACTTGAAGAACGGCGGTACACTGCTGGTATTTGCCAGGGGCACCATGGATCCGGATCCGGCTTTTATGACTGGCTCAGAAGTAGAACTTACGCGCTGGACTTCCAGCCTGGGATTGTTCATGCGCAATGTTCCACAGACCAAATTATCTGTCTCGCTGATAAGTGGCGTAATATCTCCAAAATTCATTAATCACCCAGCAACTCTGTTTAGACGGGGACGGGTGAATAAGCAGCGCTTGGCGGAGTTCTTCCAGGTAATGTATCAGCTCCTGGTTCCGGGGAGAATAATGGTGTCGCCCAATCTATCCTTTAGCTCACCGGTCAAACTTGATGATCTTAGATTAGAAGACAAGAAGAATATCAATAAGATCACTGATGGAATCATCATAAAAGCCCAAGAGCAGTTCCAATTTCATCATAAGAATTTGCTGGCTGCCTGATTATTTTTTTGTTCCCAGTCAAAAAACCCCTGGATTTTCCAGGGGTTTCTTTTTGTCGAAATTCACAGATTCCATCGACTTATTTACCTTATCTTACCTCGGACCCATTGAAATAGGGCTGCCCCAGCTAGGCCAAAATAAGCAAGGAAGCTTCCTGCGATTAACAGCCATTTCACTCCTGAAAAAATCGCGGTTAGCAGGGCTATTCCGGTTACTTGAGCAGGATATAGGCCCATCACCAGGGACGCGCCGGTGTTTTCCAGATAGTCAAATAAGCCAGATGCTACAGGCAGAAGATTTGTGTAGCCTATCCACTTAGTTGGGTTTTCTAGGTTTTGATGGAACCAGCCGATCCCGGTAACCAAAAAAAACATATAAACGAGGGGAAAAACCAGGTCAAAGGTCCATCGGGCTTGAATGTAAGCCAGTCTTCCTCCTGCGCCATATTCTTCAGCTGCTTGAAGCAGATCTTCGGGAGCATAGAAAAATGAGGTATCAGGTAATATGCTTCCTCCAGCATTCTGTTCAGCAGAAGCTGCTTGATCTGGAAGTACTGTGATCATAAAGAGGACCATAACTGCCAAAGTCAGAATCATGACCCAAGTCTTGGAAATTTTATTCAACCAGTTTGAGATATTCTTTATCATATTAAATTTTTCCACAGGGTCCATTTCAGGTAACCTCATCCTGAAATGGACCCTGTTTTTTATGAGAGGTCTTTCAGGTTTTTGATCTGCTCCTGCAGGGTCTTAACTGTTTCCAGATACCCGACCAGTTTGTCTTTTTCCTTCTTGACCACGGCTTTTGGCGCTTTTTCAGCAAAGGGACTGGACAATAACCCTTCCAATCGCTTGATCTGTCCTTCCAGTTCCTTGAGTTCAGATGTGAGGCGTTCTTCTTCCACCGCGGGGTCAATCAATCCACTCAAAGGAAGGTAAATTTCTACGGGTCCCGCCACGAGCGCGATCTGCCCCTGATTTTTTTCCTTGAGCTCTTTTTTGACGGTGGTTGCTTCAGGATCCAACTGAGCCAATGTTATCAGGCTTCCAATTTCCCTTTCCAATATGTCATGATAGGAACTCGAAACAAGATTTGCGGGAATTAATTTCCCGGGTTTGATATTCTTTTCTGCCCGTAAATTACGGATAGTTCGGACGATCTCCTGGATAAGTTCAAAATCCGCAACCTTTTCATTTTCCCAATCCTCTTCAGGTCGTGGTTCAGGCCAGGATGAGATCATTAAGGCTTCTTGCCAATCCGGCATCCGATCCTTGAAGGGAGATTCTTGGACTGCATCTTTAAGATGCTGCCAGAGTTCTTCTGTGATATAGGGAGTGAAGGGATGGAGCAATCGCATACACAGATCGAGAACCTTGATTAAGGTTTCAATTGTGTAGAATGCGCGGTCACCGCCCTCAGCGATCTGGCTTTTAGATATCTCAAGGTACCAATCCGCATATTCTCCCCAGAAAAAATCATAGATATACCGTCCGGCCTCACCATATTGGTGATTGTTGAAGAGACGATCCACATCCCGGATCAGTTTCTGCATTCGGGCCCAGATCCAGGAATCTGCCAGGGTCCAATTCGGACCAGCCTGGGGAACCAGAGGAGCATTTTCCAGGTTTCCAAGAACGAATCGTCCAGCGTTCCAGATCTTGTTGGCAAAATTCCGGTTGGCTTCCACTTTGGGGAGGCTGAGGTTAGTGTTGAGTCCCGGCGTGGATCCTACTAGCATGGTAAAACGCACGGCATCTGTTCCCATATCGTTCATGACATCAATTGGATCAATCACGTTTCCCTTAGATTTGCTCATCTTCTGGCCGTGTTCATCCATTACCAGGCCGTGCAGATAAACAATCTCAAAGGGGGCTTTCCCGGTTAGTTCGAGACTGAACATAATCATTCTTGCCACCCAGAAGAACAGGATGTCATGTCCAGTTTCCATCATGGTTGTTGGAAAGAAATAGTTCAGGTCTGGTGTTTCGTCCGGCCAGCCCAGGGTCGAGAATGGCCATAACGCAGAAGAGAACCAGGTGTCAAGCACATCTGGATCCTGGTGGATATTATTACTGCCGCAAGCCTGGCAGGCAGTTGGATCCTGCCTGGTGACAGTCAGTTCACCACACTCATCACAATACCAGACAGGAATGCGATGTCCCCACCATAATTGGCGACTGATGCACCAGTCATGGATATTCTCCATCCAATTGTAATAGACCTTTTTGAAACGCTCAGGAATGATCTCCACATCACCTTCCCGAACAACCTTAAGCGCTTTTTCAGCCAACGGTTTTATTTCCACAAACCATTGAGTGGAGATCATGGGTTCGATGATCTCACCACCACGCTGCGCTCTTGGGACCTGGTGCAGATAGTCCTCTTCCTTGATCACCAACCCGGCATCCTTCATATCCTGCCAGAGGTTCTTCCGGGCTTCAAAACGATCCTGACCCTGGTAGGGCCCACCAATTTCTGTCACACAGGCCTTTTTATCCAGCATGGATAGAAGTTCCAGGTTGTGGCGCAAACCGATCTCGTAGTCATTGGGATCATGCCCGGGAGTGATCTTTAAAGCTCCGGTACCGAACTCAACACTGACATACTCATCCCCGATCACAGGAATCTCACGTCCTAGGATAGGTACAAGCACCATTTTACCGATATAGTCTTTATACCTGTCATCAGCAGGATGGACAGCCACAGCGGTATCTGCCAATATAGTTTCCGGGCGAGTTGTAGCTACGGGAATGAAGTTCTCTGGGTCATCAGCCAGTTGATATTTGAAGTAATACAGTTTTCCTTGTTCTTCGGCATGTTCCACTTCAAGATCGGAAACTGCGGTTTGCAGGGTGGGAGACCAGTTGATCAGGCGCGGACCCCGATAGATCAATCCTTTTTCATACAGATGCACAAAAGCTTCCCGGACGGCCCGGGAGAGCCCGTTATCCAGGGTGAATCTTTCCCGGCTCCAGTCACACGACGCACCGAGGCGGCGGATCTGTTCCACAATCCTTCCTCCATGTTCTTCCTTCCAGGCCCAGGTTTCTTCAAGGAAGGAGTTCCGTCCAACTTCCTCGCGGCTGGTGCCTTCATTTTTAAGCTTCATTTCCACCTGAAGCTGGGTGGCGATCCCGGCATGATCAGTTCCGGGTACCCACAGGGAGGGCACACCCTTCATGCGCTGATGGCGAATCATCAGGTCTTCCAGGGTTACAAACAGGACATGGCCCAGGTGAAGGACTCCGGTAACATTGGGTGGCGGAATGCTTATCACATAAGGTTTTTTCGTGGGATCATGACCGGGAAGATTAGGGTCATTAGTGGGTTTGAAGTATCCATTCTCTTCCCAGAATTTGTAGAGCCGCGCTTCAGCGGATTTGTAGTCGTATTTTGTTGGAAGCATATCTATCACCATCCTGTAATTGATCAAAACCAGTTTCAAATCAAATACGAAAAATATTCCTGTCCATATTAAATAAAAAAACCTTTCATCCCTGAGGACGAAAAGGTTTTATGCTTTCCGCGGTACCACCTCGTTTTGTGTGTTAAAAGGACACACACGCTCAATTCCTGGTTCGATGAACAGGATTTCGCTGTATCGGGCTTACCCGTGCCGTTCTACTCTTTGGGATCAAATTTCTTCGGCAGACCAACCGGGGGACATTCCAGAGGTTACGCTGAGGGCGACTTTCAGCTGATGGCCTCCCATCTCTAGTAGCGATTTTCCCTGTACTCTACCCGGTTATGGGTCGTTTTTTCAATTTTCAGCATTATACCTGCAGATAGACAGGGCGTCAACAGGATGGAGGATTTATGACAGCGCTGTGATCTTCTTTCCAGTGCAGAAATTACCAGATTTGTAGTTCCTGATTTCGAACCTTAAAATTACTTGACTTTCACCCAGTGAATATGCTATTCTTTGGGTTATTGGAGGCGGGAAATTAACTGGTTTTCAATTAAATTATTCATCCGGGAGGGTAAAAAGTCTATGATTCACCGGGAACGGGTTGCAGATGACGTTTATACATTCCAAAGCGATGTTTACGCTCAGGTTAATGCTGGAGCGGTGATTGGCCAGGATTGGGCTGTAGTGATTGACACTCTCGCTTTTCCTGAAGAAACCCTGGCTATCAGAGAATTCATTGAAGATGAATTACATCGGAAAGTACTTTATGTGATCAATACCCATTACCACGCTGATCATAGCTGGGGAAATTGCTTTTTCCCTGGTGCGTATGTTCTCAGTCATGGTCTTTGCAGGCAGTACCTAGAGAAATTCGGTGCCGCCTCACTACAAACTGCCATAGAAATGGATTCGGTATTCAAGAAAACCCAGATCGTTTTACCGCATCTAACCCTTGATACGGGAATTCTGGAATTGATCGTTGGGAATAAAACCTTGAGATTTATCGAACTGCCGGGGCACAGCCCTGACGGAATCGGGGTTTATATCGTTGAAGATGAGGTCTTGTTTGCCGGGGATGTCTGGATGCCTATTCCCCATATTGTTGATGGTGATTCTCAGATCATGCGTGAATCACTGAACAAGATAGAATCCATGACCATAGAAAATGTGGTCCAGGGGCACGGAGAAGTGATCCTGCGAGGAGAAGTGATTTCCAGCATCAAGGATAGAATCAATTACCTGGATATCATTGATCAAATCGTTCAGGATGCAGCTTTGGATGAATACCCAGGAGAATTCCTAAAAGAAAAAGACATTGAAGGTTGTGGGAAAAGCCGGATTCTGTTAAGTGGGGCTGCAGAAGAGATCCATCAACAGAATTTACGTCATCTCTATCGTAAAGTTCATGGAGAAGAGCCGAAGGTTTTGATTCCTAATTAATTGAAGTCCAACTCATTAAATTAAGAAAGGTCCCGGTATCAAATCAACCAGGACCTTTTTATTTTAGTTTATTCTTCCTGTTTTTTCTTCTTGGCTCGAAAACCAACCAGTCTTTCTGTTCCATCCAGCAGGCGTTTAATATTTGGCCGAAGAGCCCAGATTATTAGGATCTCTGACAACAATCCGGAAAAAATATATTCCCAGGGTTGATCAGCATTCAGAAATCGGATCAAGAGGATAATACTTCCAATCAGCGGTAAACTGATTGTCGCCAGAGATGCGTAGCCAACTACCATCACTATCAGGTAACCCGCAGGAACAAGGATGAAGAAACTGGGCCACCAAAAACCAATGATGGCACCTACAGCAGGCGTCCCCCCTGCGCCTCCTCCAAGCTTGATTTTTCCCTGCTGGTCTTTTTGGAGCAAAAAGATAGAGAAATTATGGCCAATCACCGCAATGAAGCCAGCAAATACTTGAAGCCAATATCCATCCGGGAATATATAACGTGTGATCCAGACCGCTGCGGCGCTTTTTAACATATCCAGCATTGATGTAACGAATCCGAGTGTAAAACCTGCAGCGCGCATAGTGTTGGTGCCGCCGGTGCGGCCGCTCTCGACATTCCTGACATCCTTACCGGTGAAGCCTTTTACTAGAATGAATCCAAAAGGGATAGATCCCAATACATAAGCAACCAAAAGAATACTGATTTGTAAAAGGATGGGCATAATTTAACTCCTGAAATTAATTTAATTGGCAGACATTTTATTAAACACAAGAAGATCATCAGGGAAACGAATTAGATGAAAAAAGCAATTCCCCAAGAGAGGATCAAAATCAATCCGGGCCAGAAGATCTTCTCAAACGGGATTTTCTTCTCCCCATCTGGAAGATCGTCGCTGATCTCGATCAATGCATACAGGGGACCTGCCAGGGCAAGGCCAAAACCAATCGATCCCACTGGAAGATAGTGAAGACCGGCTGCAAGTTCGCCGATCAGCAGGAATGGAACTGAGCCTTGATTTATCGCCCAGACTCCTCTCTGCCGGAGATGAACTACTCGCAGATAAACCAGTAGGGCAGCTGCGCTGAGCACTGGCACCCTGTAGAAGAGTCGTGTTTCAGCACCATGCAGAGAAATTGCCAGGATGAGAAATAAGACAATAGAAAGAGCCGTGATACCCATTTCTGCAGGTATGAAAAAGCGATTAGATGGATCCAGAACGATGTACTCAGCAATAAGAACCAGTATTAATCCCACACCGCTTGCGGCTGCGGCAACCCACCAGATGGCATTGAACGGAAGCTGATTCACTGCAAGCATCAAAACCAGTGAGGTCAGTGAAGGGAGCAGCCAGTGGATTATCGTATTGTCGAATTCTTCTCTTGCTGGATGATCCTGCAGCAGCCAGGCTGATCCCGATGCGGTCAGTCCAGCGACCAGAATGGTTACAAGTGTAGCGAAATTGATCCGAAAATTGAAAAAGATACCCAAAACAGAAAATCCCACTTCCAGGGGGGGGATAGACATAAAATGGGTCAGTGTGTAGGCTAATAAGATTGTAGAAACGGTGATACTGAGCCGGTTGAGATCAGGTAGATGATTCCTGATATTATCCATAGCTTCATTCTACCTTTAAGTCAGCAATTGTGAGTGTCTATTAAGCGGGTCCAGTATGATAGACTAAAACATATACCCTCATCGTAAAGCTGATAAAGGTGATGAAGACTAATAAGGAAGTTGGCCGCTGGGGAGAAGAGATCGCTGCCGCCTATCTAAAACGGAAAGGTTATTCAATCGTTGATCGGAATTTTTATACACCAGAAGGTGAGATCGACCTTATCGTCTTCCAGGAGGTTAACGAGGAAGGGATCCTGGTCTTCGTAGAAGTGAAAACACGGACCAGTGAAAAATATGGTTTTCCCGAAGAAGCAGTCACACGGAAAAAATGGGACCATATGTTAAAAGCAATAGATAGATATTTGCAGGATCAACCGGAATATGGAGATGCCTGGCAGGTTGATGTGATCGCTATCCAGAGATTGAGTGTAAGCAAGCCGCCTGATATTGAACATTTTGAAAATGTTGTGATGAATTATGACCGAGAGTAAAAAACCAATGATCGCTATTGTCGGCCCAACAGCTGTGGGGAAAACAGACCTTGCAATTCGATTGGCAGCGGCAAGCCAGGGGGAAATAGTCTCTGCGGATTCGAGGTTGTTCTACCGGGGAATGGACATTGGCACTGCTAAACCATCCCGGGAAGAACT
Source organism: Anaerolineales bacterium (assembly GCA_021161345.1). Classification (GTDB taxonomy): domain Bacteria; phylum Chloroflexota; class Anaerolineae; order Anaerolineales; family UBA11858; genus B10-G9. Next base: position 8,053 of record JAGHAU010000238.1, read on the forward strand.
TGCTCAAGTACCGCATCACTTAATTGATGTTGCGACGCCAGATCAGGAGTGGAGTTTGGCAATATACTTATCCCGGGCTCAGGAAGTGATCCGGGAAATCCACCAGCGCGGAAGGCTGCCTTTTCTGGTTGGTGGGACGGGTCAGTATGTCCAGGCAGTTGTGGAGGGCTGGGATCTGCCCAAAATAAAACCCAATCCTGATCTGAGGGAAATCCTGGATCGTTGGGCGGATGAAGTTGGGATAGATGGTATGCGCGCCCGGCTGGCCGAACTCGATCCAGATTCCGCAGAAAGAATTGATGGTCCAAATTTGCGAAGGATAATCCGGGCCCTTGAAGTCATCCTGACCTCAGGGAGGAAATTTTCCGACCAGAGAGGAAAGGTTGGACCTTCCTACCGGATCTTGTCAATCGGTTTGATACGTCCCAGGGAGGAGTTATATCAAAGGATCGATCAGCGGATCGAAATGATGTTAAACCAGGGACTGGAAGCTGAAGTTAAGTCCCTGCTCGATGCAGGATACAGACCTGAATCATCCGCTATGTCAGCCATCGGTTATAAACAAATGGCAGCTTACCTCTCCGGGGAGAACACATTGGAGGAAGCTGTTAGCCAGATAAAAAGCAAAACCCGCAAGTATGTCAGGCAGCAGGCCAACTGGTTCCGAGATAATGACCCAAATATCATCTGGTTTTCAGCTTCGGCTGATCCACATGATGAAATTCTTAACGAAATTCAACACTTCTTGTCCTAAATTTGTTATACTAAAAGATAGCCAATCTACATATCCTGTCGAAGGAGGAGGAATCCGATGGAGCACCGACCCTGGCATGATCATTACGACGAAGGTATTCCTACCAGTCTCACATACCCGGCTGTCCCCGTTTTTCATTTTCTAGAAGACTCAGCAAAAAAATTCCCTGATAAACCCTGTACCATATTTAAAGGAGCTGAAATCACCTACAGTGAAATGAGCCAGATCACAGACCAGCTTGCTGCTGCTCTGGTTGATCTGGGTGTGAAAAAAGGTGACAGAGTCGGTATATTGATACCAAACACACCACAATTTGTAATGGCTTATTTTGCTGTCCTGAAAGTCGGCGGGATCGTGGTTGCCACCAATCCGCAATATACCGGAAGAGAGATCATTCACCAGGCTAACGACTCCGGCATGGAATTAGTGTTCCTGATGAGCAACTATTATGAGTTGGTCAAAAGTATCCAGAAGGAGACCGGCATTAAACAGATAATTTGTACAAATATTAAGGAAACTCTGCCTCCATTGCTTGGTATGCTCTTTACCCTGGCGAAAGAAAAGAAAGGTGGATTCAGGGTGACCTTAAGGGATAATGATATCTGGCTGCCGGACTTAATGGACAAGTATCAGGGTCGTGAAAGGCCAGTTGTTGATGTTGGCCCAGAGGATACGGCAATCTTCCAGTACAGCGGCGGCACAACTGGCATCCCTAAAGCGGCTATTGGCCTGCATCGCAATTTGGTTGCCAACACCATACAGATGATGTACTGGATCAGAACCGCGGTGATGGGAGAAGAAGTAGTAATGATGGCCATTCCTCTTTACCATGTATATGGAATGGTCGCAGGGATGAATTATGGTCTGGCTGTGGGTGCCACTTTGGTGATGGTCCCAGATCCCCGTGACCTGAAGGATCTGCTGAGCAATATGCAGAAGTACAAAACTTCGATCTTCCCAGCAGTGCCTGCTTTGTACAACGCGATTAATAATAATGCAGATGTTAAAGCAGGAAAATATGATCTCAGCGCGATCAAGGCTTGTATCTCTGGATCTGCACCGTTATTAAGAGAAACCAAAGAGACTTTTGAAAAACTAACAGGCGGCAATTTATTTGAGGGATATGGTCTGTCAGAGACACCTACTGCCACTCACTGTAATCCAAATCTCGGTGAAAATCGAACTGGATCGATCGGTTTGCCATTCCCGGATGTTGACGCCCGGATCATTGACCTTGATGACGGTGTCACAGTACTGGCTCCCGGAGAAATCGGAGAGCTTGTAATGAAAGCCCCCCAGGTCTTTAAGGGCTACTATAATATGCCTACAGAAACCCGCAATTCGCTCAGGGATGGATGGCTGTATACGGGAGACATCGCCCGCATGGATGAGCAGGGATATTTCTACATCGTAGATCGCAAGAAAGAGCTTATCAAACCAGGCGGTTTCCAGGTCTGGCCCCGAGAAGTGGAAGAAGTACTCCAGGACCACCCGGCCATCCAGGATGTGGGTGTGGCAGGTGTTCCAGACCCCAAGCGAGGGGAGACAGTGAAAGCATGGATTGTTCTAACCGAGGGGGCCACTTTAGATCGAGCAGAGCTGAAAGAGTGGTGTACAGATCGTATCGCTAAGTATAAGATTCCCACTGAGATTGAATTCAGGGATGAACTGCCAAAGACACATGTCGGCAAACTCTTAAGAAGAGAGCTGGTCCGGGAGCATAAGGAGAAATCAGAGGGATAGCTTTTTAGGCAGATACTCCATGAGTATAAAAATAACCTGGTCCTTAGATCAGGTTATTTTCTTTTTCTGGATTTCTTATTGAGATAATTTTGAGCTTCGTCAAGCCTGGCGAATTTCGCTTCCTCCTGGTGAAATAAGTTGGTATGTACCATCCTGCGGGAATTCACCAAACGGGCCCCAAGCTTTTTATGCAGTAGTTCATGATACATCACATAGTCTACTACGAACTCCGGCACCCGGCGCTGGTCCAGGGTTCGGCTAACCATCACGGTATCTGTATCCCATTGATAATGGCCAAATTTGCGAACTGTCAATCGATTATTCCAGACCAGATGGGGTTCCGAAATCTGCTCACCAAAATAGGCCAGGTTCACTCGTTTAAAACTTTTTGCCAGGTCATGGACTGAACCTTTTGCGAAGCTTCCTTTTGGGATCCCCAGAAATTCCAGGTGTTCCCGAGTAGATTGATAATAAGGAGAGAAAGTGTATTCCCGGATTTGCTGCCGGGTTGATTGGGAAGGTCTTCCAAGGGCTGTTTCAAGCAGGGCGATCAACACAGTATCAGGAGCAGATGTCAAACTTTCCTGGGTTGTGATCTGGATCAGAGAAGATTTGCCCTGGATCTGAAACAAGGCGCTGGTATGAAAAAAAATGAATTCAACTCTAAATCTTTTATACTTTGGGAGAAGTTTAACCGCTGGTAGGAACAGATTGATCCTTTGCAGCGCATCCAGATGTGATTCCAGATTTTCCTGTTTGTCAAGGTGTTTTAGCCATTGATATGCTCTGCGGGATCTGATGGCCAGATCAGCGGGACTTGTATCCTGCTGGTCAAGGACCAAGTCTATAGCTGCAACTGAATGATGAATATTCTGTTTCAGATCCTCATTTAAAGCCTGAAAAGAATCGCCTGCCTGGCTGGCACTGGCCACATTTCTTAAAGTCATCAAATCTTGAATGACAGATGTTTGTTTAACGATATTCTGGATGGATATTGATGGCATGATGGTTTAGTTAGTGAATCCTTTTTTGAATGATATGGCCTGGCAAGTCGATCTTTGCTGGGCGGAATTTCGAAATAAGAACAAAAATCACCCGGTTTTTCTTTGACAAGGAGGACATGATGTCATAAAATCGTGTAGTCAATAAAAATGAGGGCCAGTTCAAAACTCAAGTATAGTACAAAACATCCTCTGAGGGCACTGGATCAAAGAAAAAATCATATTTTCTTAGGAAGGTCTAATCGATGAAAGAATATTCAACTCAAAACATTCGCAATATAGCTCTGGCATCGCATAGTGGATCAGGAAAGACCATGTTGGCGGAATCGCTGCTGTTTTTCAGCGGGGCCTTGACCCGCCTTGGAGAAATCAATGCTGGAACAACTGTGTCTGACTTCCAGGATGAAGAGCAGCGACGCGGAATCTCAATTTCAACCTCGGTTCTGCCAGTGGAGTACAAGGATACCAAAATCAATTTGCTGGATACTCCTGGTTATTCAGATTTTGTGGGTGAAGTTATTTCCGCCCTGCGAGTTGTGGATGGCGTAATAATTCCGGTTGACTCAGTCGCAGGTGCTGAAGTCGGCACTGAAATAGCCTGGAATTATGCCGATGAATTTGAATTGCCGCGTTTTGTGATCATCAATATGATGGACCGTGATAATGCAAACTTCCAGAAAGCTCTGGAATCTGTCAGGCAAATGACTTCTATGCGCCTTTTACCTCTCCAGCTCCCCTGGGGAGAAAAAGCGGATTTCGTTGGTGTGATCGATATTCTGGAGAACAAAGCTTATAAAGGTGATGGCAAAGAAGCGGTAGACATCCCAGCCGAATTTACAGACCAGGTGGAAGAACTTCGAATGGAGATCATTGAATCAGCTGCTGAAGGCAATGATGATTTGCTGATGAAATACCTGGAAGGTGAAACCCTATCTGATGATGAGATTTTCAGCGGTCTGAAGAGCGCTGTTGTTTCCAGATCCTTCGCTCCAGTTTTGGTTGCTGCAGGTACAGCAAGCGTGGGTATGGCACCCTTGTTGAATTCAATCGTGAAATTAATGCCTGCCCCGGACGAAGTTCCAGCTGTTACAGCAGAGGGAGCCAAGGGTGAAGAGGATTTAGCCTGTACAGATACCGGACCATTTGCTGGGTATGTTTGGAAAACTACTGCAGATCCCTATGTGGGAAAGATCACCTACTTCCGGGTTTATTCTGGCACTGTGAGTTCTGACAGCAGGGTCTGGAACTGCCAGGAAAAGGAAGAGGAACGGTTTGGAAATATTCATGCCATGCGCGGAAAACATCAGGAAGACGTCAAAAATGTTCATGCCGGTGATATCGTTGCAGTTCCTAAATTGAATGTTACTTCTACCGGTCATACTCTGGGAGATGCGAATCATCCCGTAAAATTACCTGTCCCTGTTTACCCGACCGCCCTGTACAGTGTGGCTGTCATTCCAGCTGCTCAAGGGGACTCCGCCAAACTTAGTCCGACCTTGAGCCGTTTATGTGAGGAAGATATGACCCTTTCCTGGAAACAGGATAAAACAACCAAAGAAACTATCTTGGAGGGTATGGGTGGACAGCATATCGATGTGGCCATCCGCAAAGCGAAAGATATCTTCCAGACCGAATTGAATATTCAGATCCCTAAAGTTCCATACCAGGAAACCATCAGCAGAAAAGGCTTTGCTCAATACCGCCATAAGAAACAGTCTGGTGGATCAGGCCAATTTGGTGAAGTGCATATGCGGTTGGAACCACTGCCGGATGAAAGATTTGAGTTTGTAAACGAGGTGATTGGCGGCGCGATTTCCAAGAACTATATGCCCGCCATAGAAAAAGGTGTCAAGACAGTCATGGAAGAAGGTGTATTGGCTGGCTACCCGGTTGTGAACGTCAAGGTGGCAGTCATTGATGGTAAAGAACATCCGGTGGATTCCAAACCCGTGGCATTTGAGATTGCGGCTCGCCAGGTATTTAAATTGGCTTTCAAGGACGCCGGGGGTGTTCTGCTTGAGCCAATCATGGAAGCCAAGGTGACCGTACCTGAAGATAATATGGGTGACATCCTGGGTGATTTCAACACCAGGCGAGCCCGTGTGCAGGGGATGGATACCAAGGGTGGACGGTCTGTGGTTTCTGCCATGGTACCGCTGGCTGAAATGCAGCGTTATACAACTGATCTGCGGTCAATGACAGGTGGGCGAGGTATGTTCGAGATGGCTTTCGCGCATTATCAGGAACTGCCCAAGCATCTGGCGCAGGAAGTAATAGGGGCAAACACTAAAGAAGAAGAATAGTCATCTGCTTCATTTTCATCAATAATAAAAGCCCTTGCTATAGGATCAGCAAGGGCTTTTTTGATTCTTGTTGGAAATCGGTCAGGATTATGGGGATTCGATCGGAGTTAATTTCAACCAAGAGAAGACCCTGGGGGCTCCGTAGGAGATCCACAATCCGATCAGGAAATAGCGGAAAAAACGGAGTGTGTAAGATATTAAGTCGATCTCATCTGGAAATATGGAGCCAAGTCCTTTCCATAAAGCCAGCACACCTATGATACCTACTACGTATCGCAATATCTTCTGCCAGACTTTACCTTCATGGCTGAATATGCCGGTCTTGTTCAAAAGGATGACCCCTAAACCCAATCCCAGGAATGAACCTGTCGTGTTTAGCAGCCCGTCATAATTATAGGGATTATCGGCACCGGGGGGGGATGGAGGAGGGTTAAATGGCGATACAAGCAGAGCTGCGACAATCAAGAATATAGCTGTGATGATTATGAGCGCAAGTATCTGGATGCCGATCGAATTCCGCTTGAACCAGGCTGTGACCGGTTCCTCCAGCTTCATGAACAACCACAGTAACAAGCCGCCCACCAGCCAGCCAACCAGTACATCGTGAGTGAAGTGGACGCCCAAAACGATTCTCGATAGACCAATCAGTAAAATGGCAGCCAGGGCACTCCAGCGGATCCAATTTTTTCGGACTGAAACTGCCACCAACCCCCAAATGCCAGCAGCATTCTGAGCATGGCCTGAAGGGAATCCAAATCCGGTAGCTTCAACCATGGAGTCCACTTCCGGAGATACCCAAAAGGGGCGAGGCCATTGAAAGGTGAATTTTAGGATGCTGTTGATACTACCACCGACCAGTAGCATGACCCCGATCCTAATACCGAGGGCAGTATTGATACACCAGAATAAGGCCGGCATGACCAATATATAGAATTCTGTATCACCAAAGAAGGTGATCCCCTGGAAGATCTTCCCTAGCCATTCGGGTGTGCTTTGAAACCAGATTGAGACTGGAAGAAAAAGATCTATAAAGGTTTCCATAAAAATTTTCTCCAAAGTAAGGTGAATAATATAGCGGGAATAATTAGTATAAGTGTGAAGCCGAATACGGAATCGGGATTCTTAGTATAGAGGGCGCCGGCGATCGGGGGAGCAGCAATCAAGGCGACCCCGGTTATAGTTTCTATAACACCGTAAGCCAATCCAAGGTTCGCTGGTTGGACCAGTTTTTCAACCTGGGCGATCAACAAGGAGCGTGTGGCCCGGTATCCTCCCAGTAGGAAATAAGCCATTACAAGGATCGGCATTTGGGTAAATCGCCAAACCAGAGCTGCAAATATTCCCACAAATAACTGTCCCAGGATCAGGCCGGCCTGAGGAGGCAGCAAACCAAACAACAAATTGATCAGCACATTACCCAGGTTTGTGATAGCTCCAAGGGTTCCAATTGTTTGCAGTGATATGAAACGCTGATTTTTCAGGAAATTGGGAGCCAGTGGCTGAGGGAAGAATAGTGCAAAATAGACCATCAAGATAACAGGTAAGAAAGAGATGAACCTCTTGTTCTTGAGCAGGTCCCCAGCAGGATTTTTTAGTTTCACTTCTGTAGGCTGAGGTTTGATGAACAGGATGATTATTGATGAGATGACAAAACAGCCAAACGAAAAAAAGTAGATCGACCTGATACCCAACCCTTCTGCCAGTGATCCCCCGATCAGGGGGCCCGCAATTCCACCCATGCAGAATGCTGCATTATTGGTGGTCATCACCTGTTCAACGCTTAACTTGCCCCGGGCCGCAGTGATATAACTGTTCAGAGGGGCAATCACAAATACTGTTACTGAATAGAGAATGATGCCGATCGAGAATACAGCCAGAGATCTGGCTGCGGCCATGATCCCAGTAGTGATCACGCCCAATCCCCAGGCTGCCCACATTAATTTCCTGCGTCCGATGCGATCTGAGAGGAATCCGGCCGGGATGTGAAAAAGAGTCATCGCCAGCCCCACGGCCCCCAGAATGCTGCCGATCACCAGCGGGGATGCCCCTAACTCTTCCAGGTAGAGGGGCTGGAAATATATAAAAGCACCTTCACCAACTCCCCAGACGATCAAGCTGACCGTGACCAGGACAAAATCTCTTTTCATTTGAGGTAGTTTAGGGTTGATTCAATAAATGACTGTACACTTCTGAAAACAATTTCCTTGTCCAAATCCCTGGTGATCACATGTCCGCTGTTTTCCAGCCAGATGGTCTGTTTTTGATTCTCTGGAGTACTCAGGGCTTCATAGATCAGATCCATGTTTTCCGGGGCAACTCCCTTATCTTTTATTGCGTGTATTAATAAGGCAGGCATATTAATTTTTGGAAGAGCTTCCCGCAAAGATTCTAATAGGAGATCCAGCTGCAGGATGGCTTTGGATGGATATTGGGCGTAGGAAAAATGGTCTTCTACCGCATTTTTATCCTGCCAGTCCGATCCTTCTTTGTCGATATAGGGAAAGAAATTGGATAGTAGAGGTAAAAACGCCAGGCGAGGATCAGCTTGAATTTGATAGGGAGTAGAGAGGCCTACAACACCAGCTGCTGGTAGGAAGGATGCATGATATAAAGCAAGAGCGCCACCCATCGATAATCCAATTAGGAAGATATTCTTGGTGGTCGACTCAAGCAGGTGCCAGCCATCCAGAACCGAGGCGGACCAATCTTGCCAGTGCATGCGGTTCAAATCTTCGATCTTTGTTCCATGGCCTGCCAGCCGAATTCCGAGGATGCTGTACCCAAACCCAGCCAGGTATTCACCCAGGGGACGCATTTCAGTTGGCGCGCCGGTAAAACCATGGATCAATAAACAGCCCGTATCATCACCTGGATAGTAAAAAGGTTCAGTGTTCTTTACCAGCATTTTTTGCTCCTGACATTGAGATATGTGATGGATAAGATCACTCTTCGATTAACAGCTGGGTTAAATCACGCGAAGCGTTAGTCAAGGATAATCCAGCGTCTTCGGTGACCATAATATCATCCTCTATCCTAACCCCTCCCCGTTTGGGCAAATAAATTCCGGGTTCAATGGTGAAAGTCATGCCAGGTTCCAGGATTGTCTGATCGAATTGGCTGATATAGGGTTCTTCATGAGCTTCTCGCCCCAGCCCATGACCGGTGCGGTGGAAAAAGTATTCTCCATAGCCGGCATCTTCTATCACCTGGCGGGCAGCCCGATCAACAGCGCTGGCAGGGATACCTGGTTTCACTGCGGCCCTAGCAGCTGCATTGGCATCCTCTACGAATTTGGCAATCTGGTCAATTTCGGGATGTAAGTCTCCCATAGAAAAAACCCTGGTGATATCAGAAAAATATCCCTGGTGGCTTGCCCCCCAATCGATCAGGATAATATCTCCGGGATTGAGAACGCGGTTTGTTGGCGTAGCATGGGGATTGGCTGTATTTTCACCAAAGGAAACGATTGGAAAGAAAGGCAGTTCTGGATCAGAACCTTCCTGCAGCAGTCGTCCCACCAGCCGGCCAGCTATCTCTTTTTCAGTGGCGCCTGGTTTGATGGCCATGATCGTGCTGGTCAGTGCGCACTCGGCGATCCGGGCAGCTTCAACCATGAATTTGATCTCATCTTCACTTTTAATCCTTCGCATCTGGGTCAGGATCGGTTGGGCCGACTCTAGTTTCAAATCTGGAGCAGCGCCCATTAGATAATTCTGTTCTAACAATCTAAGCCGTCTGGGGATAATGCCTAATTTTCCAGCTGCCAGGTCTGCTTTCTCAAGGGCTGCCCGGAACACATCCGTCCACGTATCAGGATTCTCATTAAATAGGAACGGCCGGATGGGGAAGGACAGAGAAGCGATCTTGGCTGCCTCCAATTCAGGCAGGATGAATACTGGATCCCCGGATATTGGAAATATTCCAACCACAGGTCGTTCCATCAGATGGAAATCCATACCGGTCAGGTAGGTCAGATCTGGGCCCGGATTTAATCCTACAGCGTGCAGGCCAGTTTTTATCAACAGGGATTGAAGCTTTTTTTGGCGGTCTTTAAAGATTTGTTCAGTCATCAAAGCTCCTGGGATGGCGATGGTATTGATACAAGTCGCTGGTCAAAATTTTCAGGGACGCATATAATTATGATAACTTATTATAAATTCATTCCCCAGTTTCTTTCACATATCCGGAAGGTGACCTTTGTCCGATTCCGGGAGAAGAGGTCAAAGGTGAGCTATCGTTCCAAAATAAAAGAATTATTGAGAAATGTATTGGCCAGGTATGGATTTGATATCGTGCCCAGCGCATTTGTTTATGATTGGCAACTTGGAAATTTGGACCAAGAGCCCAGGGAGGTATTTCTCCCGGAGACTGCAATCCAAGACCTGGTCCCTGATAATCCCGTTCTGCTCGATTTGCAGAAACGCTATCAGGAACTAAATTATCCCTGCTGTGAAGCCTTGCTCTGGACAGAAGGTCGGGTCAAAGCGGAAGATATCCTCTACTTCAGGGGGCATAATGCCTATGTGTTCCAGGAAGGTCGATCTAATAGAAATATGTTCGGGTACCTTCTTGCGTACTATTACACCAAATCGATCGATCATCTTGGGCTGCTTGACCAGCTTGACGAGGATGGCGCTTTTGGAGCGATCACTTATGAGTTTGATGGGACACTGATCTCTCGTGATCTTCTGGATTCTGTCCTGGAGATCTACTTCCTTGAGGATCAGCTCGGAATCACTAAGCTTGATGAAATCTCTGTTCTCGATATCGGGGCTGGATATGGGCGGTTGGCTCACCGCTTTTTTGAAGCCCTTCCCAATCTCAAAACTTACAGCTGCACAGATGCCATAGCAGTCTCATCTTTTTTAGCTGATTATTACCTTGAGTTCAGGGGGATCAAGGAAAAAGCAAACATGTTACCGCTGGACCGGATTAAAAAAGACTTGAAAAAAGGATCGGTTGATCTGGCTGTAAACATTCACAGTTTCTCTGAATGTACACTTTCCGCGATCGAATGGTGGGTTGAATTGCTGGCGGATTTAGAGGTCCCGTACCTAATGATCGTACCTAATTCAGGGGATCAATTGCTGACCAATGATGGCTGGGATTTCCTACCATTGGTAGAGAAGTATGGTTATCGTCTGACCGCGCTGGAACCCAAATACCATGATCCCGTAATGCAGAAATATGCCTTGAACCCGGATCATTTTCATCTCTATAAATACAAACCTTAATTAATCACTGACCTCTGCTTGCTGGAAGATTAATTTCTTGCCAGCATCAGTTGTGATCTGCAGTACCTGCCCCTGGATGGAGTATGTCGCTGCCTGAGAGAAGAGGCTCATCAGCTGTTGTTCCTGCTGCATGATACCCTCTGGATCCATACAGGCCATCTCTGTCCAACCCAGACCTTCGATCTGGATCTGGTTCCCTTTAGTCTTGTAACTTCCAAAATAATGGTTGCAGCTGGCGGAACCGTTCACTTCCCCGGCTTCAAAAAAAGCGGTCATGCTAGAGCCGGAGATTAGGGAATCCCCGTTGTAGCTGACCAAAGTCCAGGCAGTTTCGCTCAAGCCACCGCTCTTATCGATGGGTAAGCCTCCGCAGCTTCCGAGAAAGAGAGCAATCAAAAACAATACGATAAGCAAATATTTTTTCATAGTATCTCCTGATTTCATTACACCATAAAGACGTTGATGATGTAAGAAAAGTTCCCGAGATTTGATTATGATTGATATGATGATGGCACAGTAAGACATTTTGATTTGGCTCAACAAGCATTTTATATCAAAGCTATAATTGAAGCATCCAGCAAATTATAGGGAAGGGAGATCAGATGCGGGGAAGAAGAGGATGTTTAAAATGGGGTATGGGAGTAGTCATTGGTCTGCTTTTACTTCTCGGCGGCTTAGAAATTTTCAGTGGTGTCGAAAATAGGGAACTGGATCAATTTGCCAGGACCGAGGTCGGGGGTTCGTTTATTGAATTGGACCAGGGTGTGGTCCATTATTATCTAGAAGGCCCGGACGATGCTCCACTGGTGGTTTTGATCCATGGCTTTTCAGTCCCTTCCTATGTTTGGGAACCAACAGCTGCATACTTGAATAAAAACGGTTATCGCACGCTGCGTTATGATCTTTATGGCCGAGGGTATTCTGATCGTCCAGATCTGGTATACGATATAACGTTATTTGAAAGCCAACTGGCGGGGTTGATAGACCGCATGCAGCTGAATGAGCCTGTGACTGTTGTGGGGCTGTCTATGGGGGGACCGGTTGCCGCCCGGTATGTACATCAACACTCGGATCAAGTTAATGGGGTGATCTTCATATCCCCGGTGGTTACTCAAGTTACCAGTGGGGTTATTTTTCCCTTAAATTTGCCAGGCATTGGGGAGTATGTTATGTCTGCAGTAATGGAACCAATTATTCTGCCAAAATTGCAGCTAGATGATTTCGCTCACCCAGAAAACTTTCCTGACTGGGAGGCAAAATACCGGGTGCAGATGCAGTTCAAGGGGACAGGCAGGGCATTATTATCCACAATCCGCGAATTGGTCAAGCTGAATCCAGAAGTGGAATACCAGGCTCTTCAAAGAACCGATCTGCCGGTCATGTTGATCTGGGGAGAGGGAGATCAGTCAATAGGTTTTGACCAAATCGAGGTCCTGCAGCAAATCCTGCCAGACTCAATGATCAGGATCGTGGAAGATGCCGGGCACCTGGTGCATTATGAAAGGTCTGATGAAGTGAATCCTGAACTGATCGATTACCTGGATCGGATCTCAAGATAATATTTGAGACTTCTTAAATAGATTTTGAATCTATACTGGATGGGTAGAACTGCTCCGTCCAGTTATAGGGACGCATATCTTCCAAATGATTCCTTAATAA
>JAGHAU010000036.1 GCA_021161345.1 Anaerolineales bacterium
CCTCTAAATAAAATGAATTTATTAAGGTTTCATATCTTAAGGAATGGGTCTGGTTTTCGAGGATTATCTTATATACTCCTTAAGTAGTGTTTTTCCGCCTGATTTGGGGTTACGAGAATTACCGACCCCTACAGATGGGGGTAGTAGATAAATCTGATCCCCAATTCTTAACACATTCAAAAAAGATGAGATGCTCTTTCACCGAAATGAAACACGTCTACTTGAATCTCAGCTATCAAGTTGAGTTTAATCTCTCAGTGGATGGGTTAAATACTGTCAATAAACCCGAAAACTTCCTTCTGATTCATGCATCCAGAATGGATACTTAAGGTTTTCTGTACCTGTAGCGGTATTATTCAAGGAAGATAACTCTATGTTAGAATTTTAAGCATGGAAGATAAAGGTTCACCACCAGTTAAGACATTCCTGCCGATCTCATTGATCCTGGCAATTCCTGGATGGATCCTGCTGATCTATCTGGTCACCCAGACAGTCCCGGAATTGGGGAATCGCTGGTTATTTTATGCTGCCATTTTTATAACGATCACTGGATCTTCATTTCCTGCAGTGGCCTATCTGAACAGGATCATTAAACCATTTGGCCCGGCCAATTATGAGATCGTTATCAGGGAAGGGATCATGATCGGTCTTTACACAGCTATACTGTTATGGCTGAACAAAGGCCAGGTATTAAGTTTTGGCCTGGCGCTGATTCTGGCTGTTGGTTTAATCCTGGTTGAATTATTGATCCGGCTTCGAAACCGGAGTGCCTGGCATCCTGAAGCATAATGACAGGTCAAGTCTGAAACATTTATGAATGATTTAAGCCAAATACCTTCTGTTGATCAGATCCTCAGTACCGGGCAGGGAAAATCCCTGGTCGGGATCTACGGTCATCAACCGACGGTGGATGCCGTCCGGGACTGTCTGGACTTGGTCCGGCAGGACTTCCTTAAAAGTGGTTCCGAAGTACCTGATCTTGAAGTGCTTTTGAAAATGACCGCTGATCTGCTAGATGATCGTTTAAAACCGACCCTTGTACCGGTTATCAATGCATCAGGGGTGATCGTACACACAAATTTAGGAAGAGCTCCATTAAGCGGGGCTGCCCTGGAAGCGGTCAGGAATGTCAGCAGCGGGTATTCCACCCTCGAATTCAGTTTGGAGACAGGAGGAAGAGGTTCAAGATTAATTCACGCTGAATCCCAATTCCAGCAGCTCCTGGGGGCAGAATCCGCCCTGGTCGTAAATAACAACGCTTCGGCTGTGTTATTGAGTTTGACGGTTTTGACCAGGGGTAAGAAGGTGATCATCTCCCGCTCCCAATTAGTGGAAATCGGCGGAGGATTCCGCATTCCAGAAGTGCTTCGCCATTCGGGGACTGACCTAGTGGAAATAGGGACGACCAATAAGGTTCACCTGTTTGATTACGAACAAGCTTACAGTGAAGAAACCAGTGCGGTGATGAGAGCTCACTCATCAAATTATGCTATTGTTGGCTTTACCAGTGAACCTAAAATTGGCCAGATTGTAAACAGCGCTCATGAAGCGGGTTTATGGTTCTTTGATGACCTGGGTTCGGGAGCTATGCTGGACACCAGCCCGTATGGCTTGAAACACGAACCGATGGTTCAGGAATCCCTGGCTGCTGGAGTTGACCTGGTCTGTTTTTCAGGGGACAAGCTCCTGGGCGGACCTCAAGCAGGTATCATACTGGGGCGGAAAGAATTGATAGATCAACTAAAGGTTCATCCCCTGGCCAGAGCGATCCGGGCAGACAAGATGGCGCTTAGCGCACTCTCAGCTACACTGGATCATTATATTAAGGGAGAGGCGCTGTCTACTGTTCCTGTCTGGCAAATGATCTCGGCTGACAAGCAAGCGATCAAATCCCGGGCAGAAAAATGGAAGAAGGCTTTAAAACGAGGAGACATAATTGAGGCACAATCAATGGTTGGAGGAGGTTCCCTGCCCGGGGAAACCCTGTCAACTTTTGTGCTGGCACTGGATGTGGATCATCCAAATCAGCTCCTGGAAATCCTCCGCAGTGGATCGCCTTCTGTGATCGGCAGGGTTGAGGACGACAGGGTGCTGCTGGACCCCCGCACGGTGCTGCCTGTCCAGGATCCGGATATTATCAATGCAATGCAATTAGCATGGAGTAAATATGAAAAATGATCTCTCCCTTATTATGGGAAGGGAAAATATTGATGCGCTCTGGATCATGGGGAATGCCTCTCATAACCCTTCAATGACCTACTTTACAGGCAGCGCCCATGTCAGCGGGGCGGACTTATTCCTGATCAGAGGGAAGGAGCCGGTTATTTTCTGCAACGCCATGGAACGCGAGGAAGCAGCATCGACCGGGTTTGAGACAATTGTTACTGCCAAATATGGATTTCTAAAGATATTGGAAGAATCCCAGGGGAATCTGGTGGAAGCCAGCGCCAAACTCCGCAAATTGATGTTTGAGGAATTGGGGCTATCAAGCGGCCGGGTTGCAGTGTGCGGCAAGCTGGAAATTGGTCCAATCCTGGGCACATTGAAATACCTGGAAAAGATGCTGCCAGAGATCGAGTTTATTGGTGAGGGATCGGACTCTATCCTGCTGGAAGCCCGGGCTACCAAAGATATTCATGAAGTTGAACGCATCCGCGAAATGGGCAAGATCACCACTAAAGTAGTCGGAAAGACGGCTGCTTATTTGCAATCTTGCCAGGTGAATGAAGATGAGATCCTGCTTCAGGAGAATGGTGAGCCTTTAACAATTGGAGCCATGCATATTAAGATCAATTACTGGCTGGCAGAATTGGGTGTGGAGAATCCCC
>JAGHAU010000040.1 GCA_021161345.1 Anaerolineales bacterium
AACGGCCACTGTCATGGACCCACCTCGAACCACCTCGCTAATCCGCAATTACTAAACCTTCTACCGGTGCAATTCTGGTGCACATGGGTTTTGCTTCGCTTTGTTCAGCGACGGAAGACCGGAAGGTCGATGTGCTCCCAACCGGAGGACGGGGGAATTGGGGGATAGGGAGACTTGGAGAAAGGGTGAAATTGAGATAAGGAGACAGTATGAGCATTGACCGTTTCCCCCGGTCTCATAGTCCCAAAGTCACCAAGATCGAGCTTTTTTCCTAATTCCTGAAATCGTAAATCCCATCCACTACAGGATAGATCTTGCTGCAGGAAGGGCAAACCAGTTTGTCTGCGCCTGGTTCTGCCTCGGGCATGGGTTTCTTGCACGCCGGGCACTGGAAAAACCCTTCAACGTGCTTGTCGGGGGATTTTTTATCTGAGATGCTGCGAGTAAAGACGCTGGGGGATAACTGCCACCAATCACCGGTATATTGAAAGATCGAATCCAGGGCTGCCAGGATTCCGGTTGGAACCCATTTTTTGAGAAAATTGATCCGGAAATGTGAAACACTAAGCTGGCGTTCCAGTTTAAAACTGGCTTCAGCTAATAATTTCTTTACGCTCTTGGGATGGAAATCAAAATTCAATTCTTCAAACTCGATCGCCTCCAGGGTGAATGGACTCCATTCCTGTACCCCCATCCAGTAGCGCAAGATCGCTTTTAAGTTCTGTTTATTGGCATATTCCAGCAGGAAGGGGGATTTGTTCTGCAAAACCCGGTTGATACCCCCCAGGGCTACCTGGGGATCCTTCATATGATGCAGAACGCGAATCATCGTAGCACCGTCAAAAAGGTTGTCGATAAATGGAAGCCTGTAGACATCCCCGATGACATAAACATACTTGTCACCCTTCCCTAGATATTCCTGGGCCTGCTGAACCTGGGTCAGAGAATAATCCAGCAATACAACTCTCTTGAATCCGGTGTATCGGGGCGTATTGCGTCCCGCGCCCGCGCCGATCTCAAGCAGCAGGCCGCCCTCATCAGGAAGCAATCGCTTTAAAGCGATCTGCTCACAGCGGTCTTCATACTCGCGACCGCCTTCTTTCCAGAAGCTGGTCTGGTAATCTGACCCTTCGTAATCGATAACCGGGGGGTGATTTTTGTTTTGATTGTTCATTTAGTGCTGCTTTCGGCCGTTGTATCCCCGTCCAACACCGCGGTATTGGAAACCGAGTTCCTTCATTTTCTTGGGATCATAGATGTTGCGTCCGTCAAAGAGCACTGGAGAATTCATGGCTTTCTTGATCCGTTTAAGGTCCAGCTGGCGGAATTCATTCCATTCAGTTGTGACCATTAATAGATCACAACTCTCAGCCAATTTATAGGGACTATCAATCATTTCTACATCCGGCAGTAACTTTTCGGCTTCTTCCATGGCAATAGGATCAAAAGCTTTCACGGTGGCGCCAGCTTCTTTCAGCAGTCCAGCAATTGTGATAGAAGGGGCATCACGCATATCGTCAGTATTTGGTTTGAAGGATAATCCCAGCATCCCGATGGTTTTTCCTGTAAGGTCTTTGTTGCCCAGCATTGACTTGACTTGTTCAACGGCCATCACTCGCCGGTCAGAGTTGATCTCCATCACGGAATGCAGCAATTGGGGATGTCGGCCGCTTTCTTCAGCCATATAAGCCAGGGCTTTAACGTCTTTCGGGAAGCAGGAACCGCCGTAGCCAATACCGGCATTTAGAAATGCAGGTCCAATCCGGGAATCAAATCCCATACCATTGGATACTTCCATAACATCAGCGCCTAAATCCTCGCAGATATTGGCAATTTCATTTATAAAGGAAATCTTGGTTGCCAGGAAGGCATTGGAAGCATATTTAATCATCTCAGCAGTTCGCAGATCTGTCACTACGATCGGTGCTCTCAGGGGCAGGTGCAGCTGGGCAACTTTCTCGGCAGCGTCTTCATCCAGGGAGCCAACAACGATCCGGTGAGGAGCCATAAAATCGGCAATGGCCGACCCTTCCCTCAGGAATTCAGGGCAGGAGACAACTGAGAAATCTCCCGCATCAGGATTTTGCTCCTTGATGATGTCGGAAACCCAGTCACCCGTGCCAACCGGGACTGTGGATTTGTTGATGATGATCAACCCATCCTTGATATGGTCCGCAATCGAACGGGCAGAGGAGGCAACATACTGGAGATCTGCCTCTCCGTCAACGCCGGAGGGGGTGCCGACGGCGATGAATACGAACTCTGCATCCTTCAACCCTTCCTCATAGGAACTGGTAAACCGGATCCGGTTAGCCAGGACGTTGCGGTCAACCAACTCTTTTAAGCCGGGTTCATAAATGGGCATATTGCCCTCTTTTAAGCCGGCAATCTTGTTTTCATCGATGTCCAGGGCTACTACTTTATTTCCTAGATCGGCAAAACAGGCTGCAGTGATGATGCCTACGTATCCGGTGCCGACTACACATATGTTTTTCATAGTTCTTCCTTCTTGATGTTAAGTAACTTTTTCCTTTCGTCAGCCCAAATCTTACCATACCCAACATCTTTTTTGGAGGATAACGGACCATGAAGTGTCTTTAGATTTGGACTTGGAGGGATTGTAAGAACTGGATCAGGTCTGGTTTTGAACATTCAAAATACATCTCATCAGCACTTAATATATAATAAGATTGGCGCTGACAAGCGCATTAATAGTTAAGGAGTGATATATGTCTGGCCCTAGAGAAGTTCATGCACCACGCGGAAAAGAATTAACCTGCAAAAACTGGCAGATCGAAGCTGCTTACCGGATGATCCAGAACAATTTGGACCCCGAGGTCGCTGGAGATCCTGATCGTCTGATCGTTTATGGCGGCAGCGGCAGAGCCGCACGGAACTGGGAATCATTTGACGCTATCCTGGAAAGTTTAAAGAACCTGGATGAAGATGAAACCCTGCTTGTCCAGTCCGGGAAACCGGTAGCGGTATTCAGGACGCATACAGACGCTCCGAGAGTGTTAATCGCCAATTCCAACCTGGTCCCATTCTGGGCAACCCAGGAGCATTTTGATGACCTTGTGGCCCGGGGCTTGATGATGTATGGCCAGATGACAGCCGGATCCTGGATATATATCGGCACCCAGGGTATTTTGCAGGGGACCTATGAAACGCTGGGATCGCTGGCTGAACAGCAAGGATGGTCTTCTCTGAAAGGAAAGTTTGTGCTGACTGGGGGATTGGGAGAGATGAGTGGGGCTCAACCGCTGGCGATCACCATGAATGAGGGGGTTGGATTGAGCGTGGAAGTGGATCCAGCTCACGCCCAGAGAAAACTGGAGATCGGTTATGTTGACGAAGTGGTTGAGGATCTGGATCGAGCCCTTGAGCTAGTGGAGGAATACAAAAATAGCGGCAGGGCGCTTTCAATTGGCCTGGTAGGCAATGCGGCGGAAGTACTCCCGGAACTTGTCCGGAGGGATGTGATACCGGATGTGGTCACTGACCAAACCTCCGCTCATAACGCTATGGATTACGTGCCGTTGGGATTGAATATTCAGGAAGCAAAGGAATTAAGGTCATCAGACCCGGACCAATACAGGAGCAGGTCGCTTAAATCAATGGTTGAGCACGTGAAAGCTATGCTGGCCATGCAGGAAAAAGGCGCAGTAGTCTTTGATTATGGCAATAATATCCGCCAGCAAGCCTTTAACCAGGGTTTAAAGAATGCCTTTGATTTTCCTGGTTTTGTACCCGCTTATATCCGCCCCCTGTTTTGTGAAGGCAAAGGACCTTTTCGATGGGTGGCCTTGTCTGGAGATCCGGAGGATATTTATCGGACTGATGAGTTGATCCTTGACCTATTTCCGGAGGACGAACACCTTAAACGCTGGATCACCATGGCCAAGAAAAGCGTGCCGTTCCAGGGATTGCCTGCCCGGATCTGCTGGCTGGGATATGGAGAGCGGGTCAAGGCTGGTTTGGGATTTAATCGACTGGTGCAAGAAGGCATCGTTTCAGCGCCAATAGTGATCGGCAGGGATCACCTGGATTCCGGGTCAGTCGCTTCCCCCAACCGGGAAACAGAAGGTATGCTGGATGGCACGGATGCGGTCAGCGATTGGCCAATTCTGAACGCCCTGATCAATGCGGTTGGCGGCGCAACCTGGGTATCATTCCACCATGGGGGCGGGGTAGGCATTGGTTACAGCCAGCATGCAGGCCAGGTTATTGTCGCTGATGGTACACCGGAAGCAGCCCGCCGGTTAGAAAGAGTGTTAACCACTGACCCGGGGATAGGTATTGTGCGCCACGCGGATGCAGGATATGAACAGGCTATTGCCGCCGCAAAGAAGCACGGCATTAAGATTCCGATGCTGGATTAATAGTTTTTGGATCACTTAATTTCAAGTGATAGAGGAATATTTATATGAATAAGATCGGTATTCTTACCAGCGGCGGCGATGCACCAGGCATGAATGCTGCCTTGCGTTCAGCCGTTCGTTTTGCGCTGGAACTGGGCATTGGCATATATGCAATCAATGAAGGCTATCAGGGCATGGTTGAGGGCGGGGACAAGATCAGAGAGCTTTCCTGGGATTCCGTTGGTGGTATCTTGCAGCGCGGAGGAACAGTGATAGGGACAGCCCGCTGTGATGAATTCCGGACCAGGGAAGGACGCAAAAAAGCTGCTAAGAACCTGGTCGAAAACGGTATAGATGGATTAATCGTTATTGGCGGAGATGGCAGTTTAACTGGGGCATCGATCTTCAGAACGGAATGGCCGGAGTTAATTACCGAACTTGTCAAATCCAAAGAATTACCAAGTGGGAGCGCAGAAAAATATCCCAACTTGATATTTGTGGGATTGCCCGGATCGATCGATAACGACATGTATGGGACGGATATGACCATCGGTGCCGATACTGCCTTACACCGGATCACGGAAGTGATAGACGCAATTACCAGCACAGCTTCTTCCCACCAGCGCAGTTTCGTGGTGGAAGTGATGGGTAGGAAGTGCGGTTATCTGGCAATGATGGGAGCCCTGGCATCAGGAGCGGATTGGCTGTTCATCCCGGAAGTGCCGCCGAATCCTGATACCTGGCGGGATGAAATGTGCGAAGCACTTAAAGCCGGCCGCGAGGCAGGCCGCAGGGACAGCATAGTTGTTCTGGCCGAAGGCGCGCTTGATAAGAATGGTACCCCAATCACCAGTCAGGATATCAAAGAGACCCTGGAAGAACAAATTGGAGAGGATACCAGGATCACAGTCCTGGGCCATTACCAAAGGGGAGGTTCTCCGAGCGCGTTTGATCGAAATCTGGGGACGTTACTGGGTCATGCAGCAGTTCTTCATCTGAAGGAAACCAGTCCTGAGGACCCACCCCAATTGATTGGAATGCGCGGTAACCGGGTGGAAAGTTCGAATTTGATGGAATGTGTTGACCTAACTCAGCAGATCGCTACCTACGCGGATCAGAACAAATATGACAAAGTCCTGGAGTTAAGAGGAACTGGTTTCCAAACTACACACAAGATACTCCAGACCATGATCCAGTCTGAACCCAAACCCAGGAAAGAAGGGGTAAAAAGCTACAGGATCGCGGTGATGCATTCCGGAGGTCCAGCCCCGGGTATGAATACCATCGTTCGGGCAGCGGTACGCTGGGGAGCTGATCTGGGTCAGACCATGCTGGGTGTCAGCAATGGATTTCCCGGCCTGATAAAGGGAGATATCAAGGAATTAAACTGGATGGATGTGCGCGGGATGGTTGGCCTGGGCGGCGCTGAGCTTGGCACCAACCGCACTGTGCCAACCGATGGTGATTATTACGCCATCGCCCGCACCATTGAAGAACAGAAGATCGATGCTATATTGATGATCGGCGGCGAGGCTGGATATGAGAGCGTGTACGAGATGTCCAACCGCCAGAAGGAGTTCCCCAATTTCAGGATCCCGATCGTTTGTTTACCGGCAACTATCGATAATGATCGCCCCGGATCTGAACTGAGTATCGGGGCGGACACAGCCCTGAACAGCATTATCCAGGCAGTGGATCAGATCAAACAATCCGCTGTGGCTACCCGCCGCTGTTTTGTGGTGGAAACCATGGGCAACTACTGCGGCTACCTGGCCCTGATGGGAGGATTGGCCACTGGAGCGGAGCGGGTCTACATTCATGAAGAGGGTATAACCCTGCAGGATCTTCAGGATGATGTCGATCACCTTGTGACCGGATTCAGTCATGGTAAACGCCTGGGATTGATGATCCGCAATGAAAGCGCCCATCCTGTTTACACGACTGATTTTATGGTGCGCTTATTTGAGGTTGAAGGCAAGGAGCTCTTTGATGTCCGGCAGGCCATCCTGGGGCACCAGCAGCAGGGAGGGAACCCTTCTCCCTTTGACCGTATCCAGGGTGTGCGCCTGGCGGTCCAGAGTGTAGATTTTCTTCTTAATGAGATCGGGGAAAAAGAGCCTCGGCAGGTATTCATCGGGTCGGAAGGGGGCAAGATCCAATTTACCGGAATGGAAGACTACCAGCGGTTGGAGGACAGGGATTTCGGCCGCCCCAAAAAACAATGGTGGATGGACCTGCGGCCAATTGCGCGAGTTCTGGCCCAGCCCGGGCCTGGACAGTGGAAGTGATATAGGATTCCGACTGAAGTGTATAGTTTTCACTCAGAAATCCCTTAATTTGTCATTCTGACCCTGAACGGAGAGAAGGGGAAGAATCCATACTCGCATCCATCTTTTGAGCCTGAAGAATTCCAAAAGATCCGGGTAGTATGGGAAGGCAATACGGATACTTTGTTAACACTCAGAATGACATTCTAAGTCTTCTCCTGAAAACAAATCTTCTGCCAGATCTAACCACTTTGGATTCATTGATTCAATAAGTGTAATTTTCTTAACTCTTTTCCATCCTTTGATTTCCTTTTCACGTGCAATAGCACTTAATATACTTGGAGAAACCTCGTAATAAACCAACCGTGTGACATTATATTTTTGAGTAAAACCAGACTGTTGTTTTTGTTTGTGAGTTAGTACACGGTACAGGATATTGTTAGTTACACCGGTGTAGAGTGTTCCTCCTGGACTTGACATTATATAAGTGAAATATTGCCTCATTAAACCCCCCATTTAATCATATTATAGATACTGCTAATAAAATTATCTATCTCCTCTTCATTCTTATCTTGACCTTGACCTTCGTTTGCTATACTGAACATTTCCAAAGGAAGAGAGTGGTAAGGGAATTCAATATGGATCCTTCGCTGGCGCTCAGGATGACATTTTGTTGGGTACTGTGATAATTCCTATACAATGAATCCGTTCATTTGTCATTCTGACCCTGAATGGAAAGAATGGGAAGAATCCATATACCCATCGTTTACCATACTGAACATTTCTAAAGGAAGAGAATGGTAAAGGAACCCAATATGGATCCTTCGCTAATGCTCAGGATGACAAACCTTGTATGTTAGGAAAATATTTGACAAATGGTGGGCGAACGAGCAGCGGGAAGCTACAACAAATACTTCTCAACCTGCACGTTATCACGCCCCAGCATGTCTCTGAGCTGATTGATCAGGTTTTTGCTGATCTTCGTAGAGGCGTTGGGGAATTCAAGCAAATGAGCCTGGTCTTTTTCAATGATCTGGAACGCAAATCGATCATTGCCAGGATAGCTGATCAATGTGCCGTAAACCTGCCGCAGCCTGAGTTTGTCCCGCATTAGATCTCCCCTGTTCTTAAGGATCACGGTGATCAGATAAGTAGAATCCTCATCCAGGGTGATCGCGCCCACTCGTTCTGGAACAGGAGAGGTTCCCTCAGGTTCTTCAACGAGTTGTTCTTTCGGATTTTCCACCGCTTTACTCGCTGGCTGAGGTGCTTCACTTGCGATATGCGGTGTTTTATTCACTGGCTGAATATCTTCACTGACTGGTTGATCCGTTTTTGGAATCCTGGGTGAGGCTTTTCCGTAGTCCAGTGGTGGGAATTCCGGTTGGGGAGGAAGCTCCGATTCTGGGATAGGTTCATAGATCATGGTGTCTTCAACCGGCGGACCTACCATCGGAGGCGGTCCTGCATCCTCTACTCTGGCTTTTTGAGGGGCTTTCTGAGGAGGTATCTGGGTTGAACGGGGTGGTCCATCAATGGATTCGATTTGGGTGATACTGGTTGATACCTGGTCTACCAGCACCTTGGTTTCCCCGCCGTTCGCATCTGCTTTTCCCTTTACGTAAATTATCTCGTCAAAGCGGATCAGCTCCCCATATTTTTTCCAGGTATTGGGAAAGATCACCAGATCGATCATTCCCTGGACATCTTCAATGGTTGCGAAGGCCATCGCTTTGCCGTTTTTGGTCTGATGCTGCCTGATCTTGGTGACAATCCCGGCCACGCTGACATATTCATGGTGTTTGGCTTCGCCGAGATCCTGGGCGAAGTGGGTCACATGTTTCTCCAGGCTTTCCATCACTGTGCTGAGCGGGTGGTCCGAGACATACAAGCCAATCAGCTCCCGTTCCCAATCCAGCTGGGCTCGGCGGTTAATAGGAGTTTTAGCTTCAGGAAGGATTATTGCTTCTGCTAACCCAGTGCCGTCCCCAAACATGGAAATCTGGCCGGCATCTGCGGCCTGGAAATTGGATGAGCTAATAGCCAGGATCCTGTCCATGGATTCGAGCAGGGCAGAGCGACCGCCAAGATCATCCAGCGCGCCGACCTGGATCAAAGATTCAAGAGCCCTTTTACCGACTTTCCTCAGATCGACCCGCCGCAGGAAGTCATTAACGTCCAGGAATTTATTATTTTCCCGACCGCGAATGATCTCTTCAACAGGACCTTCGCCAACATTTTTTATCGCGCCTAAACCAAACCGGATACAGTTATCCCCGGAAGGATTATCCTCTATGGTAAATCCCCAGCAGCTGTAATTGACATTGGGAGCCAGAATTTCGATACCCATTTTCCTGGATTCAGAGGCATAAAGGGTAACCTTGTCGCTATTATTCTGGTAAACGGTCAGCAGAGCGGTCATATACTCGACTGGATAGTGTGCTTTAAGGTAGCCTGTCTGGACAGAGATCAAACCATAATCTGCTGCATGGGCTTTGTTGAAACCGTAGCGGGCAAAGTTTTCCCAATCCGTGAAGATATCTTCTGCGATCTGCTGATCAATGCCTCGTTCTACCGCGCCGCTGATGAATTTCTTTTTGTGTTTTTTGATCTCTTTAGGTTTTTTCTTAGCCACTGCTTTTCGCAGACTATCTGATTCTGATGGCGTGTAGCCGGCAATCGCCACTGCGCTGTGCATGATCTGTTCCTGGTAGACAGGGATACCAAAGGTTTCCCCGTAGATTGGGATCAAATCATCATGGCGGTAGCTGATCTCCTGGCGTTTATGCATGCGGTCTATATAGTCGGGAATGAAGTCCATCGGTCCGGGACGATAGAGCGCAACCATGGCGATCATATGTTCCAGCTGAGTGGGTTTCATTTCCTTCAGGTAGCGGCGCATCCCGGAACTTTCCACCTGGAAGAGACCTATTGTTTCTCCCCGGCCGATCAGCTCATAAGTTTCTGGATCATTAAAAGGGATGTTGCTCAAGGTCAGTTTTACCCCATGGCGTTTCTCGATCAGGTCACAGGCCTGGGCCATGATCGTCAGGGTGGAAAGTCCAAGGAAATCGATCTTTAACAGCCCCAGTTTGTCAACCACCGACATCTGGTATTGAGTAACTGTATTAATTGGGCTATCACCAATATTTCCTGTTGGCCGGTGCAGGGGTGTATATTCTTCCACCGGTCGGTCAGTTACTACTACGCCTGCTGCGTGCGTACCGGCATTACGGACAGTCCCTTCTACACCCTTGGCAGTATCAATTAGAGTATGCAGATAAGGAGCATCATTATAGAGCTTTTTAAAATCAGGAGAATTATCCAGCGCTTCCTGGATGCTCATCGGCGGCATGTTAGGGATGGCTTTAGCAACCCGGTCCACTTCCTGGAGGGGGATATCCATCACCCGGCCTACATCACGGATGGCGGCCCGGGCTTTCATCGTGCCAAAGGTGATGATCTGGGCTACTTTGTCATGGCCGTACTTTTCAGCGCAGTAATGCATCATTTCAGCGCGCCGGTCATCTGGAAAATCCAGATCGATATCCGGCATGGAAACCCTGCCCGGATTGAGGAAACGCTCGAAGATCAGATTATGTTCCAGGGGATCTATGGGCGTGATCTCCAGACAGTAGGATACGATCGAACCGGCAGCTGAACCCCTGGCGTTGTACCAGATATTATTTCTCTGGGCATACTGGATCAAATCCCAGACAATCAGAAAATAGGCATCAAAACCCATTGTATTGATGATATCAAGTTCATAATTCAACCGTTCTTGGATCTCCGGATCATCAGCCCGGCTTTGGTAGCGCATTCGGAGCCCTTTTTCACATAATTCCCTCAAGAAAAAATCAGCTGTTTTACCGTCCGGGACGGGGAAGTTGGGCAGGTGATATTCCTTGAATCCCAGATCCACGTTGCAGCGTTCTGCGATCAAGAGCGTGTTTTCGATGGCGCCAGGAACTCCTGCAAACAGGTTTTGCATTTCCTGCGGTGTGCGCAGATAATAAGACTCATCTGTCATGCGCATCCTGTTCGGATCGCTGAGGATCTTCCCGGTCTGGATCGCCAGCAACACATCCTGCAGAACCGAGTCAGCCGGGTTTACGTAATGAACATCATTAGTGGCGATGAAATTGGCGTTGTACCGGGGGCCCATCTCTACCAGGGCTTTATTGATCTTATCCAGTTCCGGAATATCATGAGACTGCAGTTCCAGGAAGAAATTTTCCGGGCCAAACACCTCATAATACCAGTCCAGTTTGGACTTGGCATCTTCCAGCCGGCCCTGGTTGATGGCGCGGGGAATTTCAGCAGCCATGCAGCCGGAGGTGGCTATGATCCCTTCTGAGTGAGCGGCCAGGAATTCATGATCGACGCGCGGGAAATAATAAAAACCTTCCATTTGAGATGCGGAGGCGATCTTCAGCAAGTTCTTGTATCCTACCTGATTTTCGGCCAGTAAAAGCAGATGAGAAGAGCGTTTGTCGAACTGGGGGTCGCGATCCTTCATGCCCCGGGCGGCCATGTATCCTTCAACGCCGATGATTGGTTTTATGCCAACATCTTTGGCTGCGTGGTAAAAATCTACTACGCCAAACATGGTGCCGTGATCAGTGATAGCTATGGCGGGCATATCCAGATCTTTGGCTCTTTGAACCAGGTCTTTAATATTGGAGAAACCATCCAGGATGGAATATTCAGTATGAACGTGAAGGTGAGCAAAAGACATAGGCTTTACGTATAAAATGGTCCTCAAATTGGATAATCCTATTATACGCTTGATTGGGCCGATTTCAGTTGATAAGGGAAGGAAATTGGCGTGTTTAACCTTAAAAATTTGGGGAAATCTCAACTTCAAGAAAACACGGTATGTCATTCTGACCCTGAACGTAGTGAAGGGGAAGAATCCATGCGCATATCCTTGTTCTGACCCTGAACATTACCAAAGGAAAAAGATGGAAAGGGAACACAATATGGATCCTTCGCTAACGCTCAGGATGACATTAGGTGGTTATGGAGAAAAAAATTCCTCCCTTTAAATCACGGAGAGCCGGGTGCGCCTACCCGACTCTCTCTAAGGAGGAGAAAAAGAGAAATATCCTTTCTGATAGTAGTGTAGCATTTCGGGACCTTCCCTGCTTGACGACAACCTGACGCTTTCCCTACGCTTAACATACGATTTTGTAGTTATTTTCGGAATGGTATACTGGATAAGAACGGCTTTTTCAGACCGGGAGGAGTCTATGGCATCCCCAATTTATTTGAATGTAATGCAAACAAATCTACTGGGTTTGATCGGGGTGGCGGTTTCCCCGCGTGGATTTCTGCGCCTGCGCATGTTCCTGAAGAACAAGCAGGCTTTTTTATCTCTGAATGAGGAATATAGAGAGGGATTGTACCAATATTCTGAACCAGAAACCCGGATGTATCTGGAACAGATCAGTTCCTACCTAAATCAAGAGCTGCAAGTATTCAACCTTCCAATTGACTGGAACAGTTATACGGAATTCCAAAGAGAAGTTCTGGAATATACTCTGGCGATACCTTTTGGTGAAACTCGTTCCTATGGACAGGTTGCGGCAGCTATCGATCGCCCCAGAGCTTCCCGGGCAGTAGGACAGGCAGAAAAACGCAACGAGGTTCCACTGGTAATTCCCTGTCATCGGGTGATAGGTTCAGATGGCAGCCTAACTGGATATGGGGGAAAAGAAAATACCGATACCAAGGCTGATTTGCTGGATTTTGAACAGATGGTATTGAACAGAGGTGCTGGTTAATCGATCCAGATCACTGCTTGATTCTCCAGAACCCCCCAGGACTTCAAGAACTCCCCCTTATATTTGGTATATGTCTTAGCACCGTCTAAGATAACGATCTTGTCTTCGGTATAACCGATGGCAACGACCGTATGCTCAAATTTGGCGACGGTGGTCACGGCTCCTCCCGAAGCTGTGTAGGAGACTGGAGTTCCCTGGCCCACATGACCGACAACCCAGACGATCACAGGTCTGCCGGCAGCGATCTCTGTCTTTAACTCCCTCCAGGTCATATCCCGAACGTGTTTGGCCTGTAAACCAAATTCCCTTAAACGCTGGGCAATGGGTTTGGCGTGTACTCCATATGCGTTAGGGGGTATTTGTCCCCAGCTGCCATACACATTGCCAACGAAACCTTTATCGGGATTACCATGAAGGGGGATACCGTTAAAGAAGGTGTACTCATTAATTGATTTCCCAAAATAGGCAGCCCAATCCACTGCCGAGCGAGCTTCACAGCTGAGAGGCATGGATTGACGATGACCAACTATGCCAGTGATATTAGCTCTTGCCGGCAGAGTAGGTGCGGCAGTCGGCGTGGGGGTGGGAGAAGGGTTAAATGTAGGCGAAGCCGTTGGTGTTGAGGTCGGGATAGTGAAATAAAACGGCGTTCTGGATGGTTCGGGTGTCAGGGAGGGTATTTTCCGGGTGTTAAGGACTGATGAAGTATGCGGTACTGCAGCCAATACTTGGCTGGGTTCCTGTTGATGGTTGAGGATGACATAGGTAATAAAACCACCCAGAGTAAGAAGATTCAGAGCAATTAGGAAAGGCACACTGAAAAAGATAGAAGGTATTTTTTGAGAGAGAGATGAAAACTTATCTCCCGCTTGTTCTGGCTGGTTAGCAGTTGAGCTCATAACCCGTTCCAACACAATGTATTGATCAATGGACAGTACGGAAAAGTATTCCCATTATACTCAAACATCTCCTTGAAAAATGTGGCTGCCGGTTGATATTACAGCCCTGTAAGGTTTGGTTGTTTCCAGAGCTGATAAGTGCCTAATACTGAGGGACTATCTTTAATAATTTTCTCCCCGGGACTGTATAATAAAAAGGACAGAGAGGAATTATTTATGATGGCTAATTGGAAAATTATCCCCCCGGGAATTCTTATAGCGCTGGCCCTCCTTATATCTGCCTGCGGTGTTCCCCTGTTGAAAGCTGAAAATCCTCTTATTAAGGCGGATACTGCTCTTCCCGAAACCGATATTCCCCCTACATATCCTCCTACAGAAATATTATTTCCCACAGTGAGCCCAGAACAAACTCCAGAAACTGAGGAAGCAAGGAGCCAAGATATGATCACGATAACCCTTGTATTTGATAATTATCCTTATAAACCTGGACTGGAAACAGCCTGGGGTTTTTCTGCATTTATTACCTATCAAGACCAGAATGTGCTCTTTGATACCGGCGCTACGGGAAATTTACTTCTGAAGAATATGGCTGCCCTGGGTATCAATCCTACCCAGATCCAGAATGTGGTCCTTTCTCATGAACATAGTGATCATACTGGCGGCATGCAAGCCCTTGTTTCGGCCGGAGCAGATCCCAAAGTCTATCTCCCTCCATCCTTCTCTGCAGAATTTAAGAATTATTACGGCCGCCAGGTAGAGCTAATAGAAGTTTCTCCAGGCATGAAGATCATAGACCGAATGTATACCATTGGTGAGATGTCCGGCCCACCTCCGGAGCAGGCGCTGGTGATAGATACAACCAAGGGGTTGGTGGTAATCACAGGCTGTGCTCATCCAGGTATCGAGGATATTGTGCTCAAGGCAAAACAGGAGTTTAAGGAAGATATTTACCTGGTGCTGGGCGGCTTCCATCTGGGAAACGCCAGTGCTTCCCAGATAAATGAGATCATCAAGGAATTTAATCGCATTGGGGTTAAGTATGTCGCTCCCTGTCATTGTACTGGTGAACAAGCCATCAGTAAATTCCGAAATGCCTTTGGGGAGGATTTTATCCAGGTGGGGGTTGGCAAAGTGATCGAAATCGAAAACTGAGAACTTCCTCGATCGCTAGACCCCAGCTTGACCAAAAAAATCAGGATCTCTATTTCACCAGCAGGGCATTCAGGAGATCGGCCAGGATGCCGTAGGCTGTGGTTTTGGTAGAGGGGTTCTCTTCGATCAGGGAAAGTTTTCCAAGCACGTCACTGTATATCTCCAGGATAGCTGATGTGCCAGTTACATTATAGAGATGGGATTCCTGGTCTACCAATTGGGGTTCTACAACTGCCTTGATCCCATGGGCTCCTGTGAGATCCCGTTTTGCACTACAGACCAATTTCCAGCGCTGTCCATTCTCGGCGGCTTTATGGATCATGTCAGCTGTTATTCCCCGAATGCCTGTCCTGTCAACCAGGTCTGGCGTAAAAGGAATGTCCATTAAGACCGTCACCAGCGCGGCAACTTTCACGGCCGCGTCCCAGCCATCCACATCTCCGCTGGGGTCGGTTTCTGCAATTCCGATCGATTGGGCATAACTGATGGCTTCTTCCTGGGTTTCTCCTTCTTCCATTTTGGAGAGGATCAAATTAGTAGTGGAATTGAGGAGTCCAGAAAAGCTGTTCACCTGGGCCCCAGGCAAACCGCTGCGGGCAATGCTGAAGACTGGCGCACCATCCATCACCGCGGATTCAAAAAGGAATGAAACTTTATTTCTCCGGGCCAGGTTATCCAGTTCGCGATAGCCGTGTACTACAGGTCCTTTATTGGCCGTGATGGCATGGATTCCCATCCCCAGCGCCTGACGTAAATATGTTAAGGCAGGTTCACCTGTTTGATAATCGACCGGAGTGGTTTCAACCAGGGCGTCTGCCCCGCAATTTTCTATGAACGCAGTGCTATCTGGGACAGGAAAGGATGAAAATTCATCCAGGGATGTGCCTGCCCGGTAGGCATCTAAAACATCCTGAAGGGGCAATCCCCGCGGATCAACAGCCAGTCCATGGGTTCCCGAGCCAATCCCTACCACCCGAAAACCGATCCCGGGTTTATCGATCAAATCATCTTTTTTCTCAAGCAGCAGTTCTACCAGAGCCTGGCCAACATTGCCAAACCCCAGCAAGGCGATTTTGAATTCCGGATAAGGGGGAGGAGTTGGGGACATTGCAATCAGCCTTTTTTGTGGCGTGTTTTAATGGATTGGATCTCTTTTTCTGTCAATTCAGGAATTTCTTCAGTTGATTTAATGCCGAGGGCTTTGCGCTGCGCTTCCCGCCAGAGGGATAAACGATCCTGGATCTCAGGTTCATATCCCTGGGAGGAGGGTTTGTAAAAATATGTGCCCAGCAAAGAGTCCGGCAGATATTGCTGGGGCATAAAATGGTCCGGATGGGCATGAGGGTACTTGTAACCCTTGCCGTGGCCGAGGACTTTGCCGTCGCGGCTGGCATCCTTGAGATGGATGGGCACTCCCGTTCGCCCGGATTTTTCGATTACATCATAGGCCTTGAAATAGGCTCCGGCCGAGTTGGATTTTGGAGCAGTTGCCAGGTAGAGGACAGCTTCCACAATGGGATAGACCCCCTCTGGCAAACCAATAAACTCATAGGCCTGCGCTGCGGCGTTAACAACAACCAATCCCATTGGATCGGCCAGCCCGATATCTTCGCCGGCAGAGATGATCAGTCGCCGGAGAATAAAGCGGGGATCTTCCCCGGCATAAAGCATCTTGGCCAGCCAGTATAGTGCAGCATCAGGATCGGAGCCGCGGATGGATTTGATAAATGCTGAAATCGTATCATAGTGGGCATCCCCATCTTTATCATATAGAACAGCCCGGCGCTGGATGGAATCCTGGGCTACGTCCAGCGTGATCTCGATCACTCCTTTTTTATTCGGGAAGGTAGATTCAACTGCCAATTCAAGGGCATTGAGGGCATTACGCCCATCACCACCGGCAACCCGAATAAGGTGAGCAAGGGCGTCCTCTGCAAGGTTGATTTTCATTTCCCCGTAGCCGCGTTCCTTATCTTTCAGAGCTAATTGGATCAAAGCGTGTATATTTTCGTCTGTCAGCGACTTCATCTGGAAGATCCGGGATCTGGATACCAGGGCTCGGTTGACCTCAAAGTAGGGGTTCTCGGTAGTGGCACCAATCAACGTAATAACGCCGTTTTCCACATAGGGAAGCAGTCCGTCCTGCTGGGCTTTATTCCAGCGATGGACCTCATCCACGAAAAGGATGGTGCGTTTCTGATACATTTTTCGCAGTTCATCCGCTTTGGCGATCACCTGGCGCAGGTCCGCCTTGCCGGCCATAACTGCAGACAGGCTGGTGAAATGGGATTTGGTATGATTGGCGATCACCATCGCCAGAGTAGTCTTTCCGGTCCCAGGAGGCCCCCAGAAGATCAGGGACGAGAACAAGCGATCTGCCATGATAGCCCGGTACAGTAATTTGCCCTTTCCGACGATCTCCTCCTGGCCCACGAATTCGTCCAGAGTGCGGGGGCGCAAGCGGGCAGCCAGGGGGGCTTTTTTCTTGAGATCCTCTTCCATAGCGTGGTCAAATAGGTCCATGAGGCTATTTTATCATGGAGAGAATAGCTCAGATAACTTCCAGGCTGGAAGATCTCCAGCTGGGTTATCCTGGAATATTGATGAGTATTTATTATGATAATAATCACCATCATGTAATAATCTGTCACAAAGAGTGTACAATTATTTTTATTTGATCCATCAATTAGGAAAAACGCCTACTCGAAATTACCTTATTGCTTCCACTGGAAAAAGGGCGGTTTTTGAAAATCCTCTGGAACAGCCCCCGCTTTAAGGTTTGAAAGTAGCACAATTTAATGGACGATATCATTATGATGTCTTGTCTAGTGGCGTTAATCGACAACGTGTATAGAATTGGTTGTTGAAGCCTTTATCTTCATCAGAACTAATTAATGAGAGGAGCGAAAAATATATGAAAACAAAAAAGCGGGCTGGATATTGTTTGGGGGGAGCGGCTGTTTTTCTGCTGATATTATTTTGTGCCCTGCTCGGGCTTGGGTTAGTGGGAGTCAAAGAGTTCAAAAATATTCCCCGACTGGTGAGCGATTTTAATTTTGACGTACTTGCACCCCAGGCAGCTGCATACTCTCCTGCTCAAACCAGAATGATTCAGGAATATGGATACCCGGAAGGTTTTTATATTCTCTTTTTCCAGCGGGAAGGGATTGATGGCGATGTGGAAGAAGTCCGCTATGAAGAATGGAATTATTACAGCCAGAAAGTGTCTGTAGTCTTTGAAAATGGCGAGCAGCTCGAACTGTCAGAGATACCCTTAGAAACAGTTTTACCCACCCCTTACCAGCCCGGTTCTTTCAGTGCTTTTGTAACCCGGGAACAGGTGGCGGCATCCGCAGGATTGGATGAATGGTTGATCCTTCCGGTTGAAAAAGAGCTGGTGCCGGATGCTGACCTGTATTATGCAGAAGGCCTGACTTTCGGCCTGCAAAACGGACGCCTGGTCTATATTGAAACCATGGTTGTGAAGGAGTAGGGAAATGAAAAAGAAAATAATATTTGGAATCTTGGCAGCTCTGATGATTTTCCTTCCCCTGATTTCTGTCCGTGCGGCCGAGAAGATTGATTATTCATTTGAGAATTCAATCCTGCTGATGATTTCCAACCACATGCGTTTAAACGGGGATGTTGAGTCTGCAAATTTCGGGAATGGACATTTGCTATCTGTGCCTATCAAGCAGTTGGCGCAGCAGGATAAAAATGAAATCGATATATTAATCGAGCTGTATGCCAGTCAGATCGCCGGACTTCGCCGGAGTGGAAACCATTCCCCCGAGTTGGAAGATCAGTTGATAAACAGCCTGGAAGATAAGGTCGATGAACTGAAAGCGCGCGCTACCAAGTTGGTGGAAGTGCGCAGGCCACGCCGGCGGGGTGGCTTTTTCAGAGATTTAGGGCGTGGCTTTAATAATGGATTGAAAGCTATAGGGCGCGCCACGGGCTGGGTAATGGGTAAGACAATGGAAGGAGCCGGTAAGGTAGTCCAGTTTGGGATCGAGGAAGTTGCGCCGAGGGTACTGAAAAAAGCTATCTGGGGTACCAATCCATTAGGCTCAGCGCTCTACCGGGCGGTGGTCAGGGATCTGTTGATTAAGAGAGTGGAAGCAGTCATTATTCGTCAGGTAGAGAAACGCGCTGAAAGGGGCCAGGTTGTGCTGGATGAAGAAGAAGATGGCGGTATTGATTATGTGGCTTCGCTTGAAACCCAGGGAGCAATTGAGGACAGTGAGTCAACTCAGGCTGCTCTCAACGAGAATGGGATCGACCAGATCACAGTGTCCTTCACTGGACAAATGTCCTTTGGGTGTAATATCTTTGTGGGAGAAGGCGGGGATTCACAGATGATGGGAAAGATGCCTGTGGTTGTTAATTTTGACTCCGGCACTTACTTCGGTGTATCCCCGGCTTATACACATACTAGAGATGACGGACAAACGATAACAACCACATGGGTTTACGAGGGAATAGTTTCCGAGGAAGGAGTTTTACGGGGCACATGGACAATTACTGCTTGTGGATGGGCGAACAAAGATGTAGATTGTGTTGGTGGCCCAAATCCTGGCGTTGGAATTATTACAGAAGATGGAAGCGGATTATACCTATATGATCTTCTGGATATGGATACCGAAATGCTGCAGTTATTTGAAACTGGACGGGATGCAATCGTAAGCGCCCGGGCTGGATTTATGGATCCCTCAGAATACCCGCCAACTTGCCGTCAGAGATGAAACTATTTTACTAAATGTACTGATGGAAGATGACAAGAATATTTTTCTCTTTCAGCGCGTGATAGAAAATTATAATAAACCCATCATTTTGTTTTCCGGCTGATAGGACCCGGATGGCCTGTTTTTAACGAGTAAAATGGATTAAAAAGGTATTAAATTAGTCAATGTCGCCTAAATGTCGTTAACACGACATGGTCTTTCTGGATAAATTTTCTACAATGGGGGAAAATATAGTTAGAAGGAGTTTGTCATGAAACAACCTGATTTAGGTCTCAAAGTATCAGAATTACGGAAAGAAAAAGGATTTACCCAGGAGCAATTGGCTGAGGATTGCGAGGTCACTCCCCGCACCATTCAGCGGATTGAAAGTGGGGAAGTGGAACCGCGTCCTTTTACCCGAAATAGCTTGAGCAACGTGCTGGAATTCGATCTCGGTAAAAATGATGTTGGCAATGAACGAATTTGGGTGGCTGCCCTGCATCTGAGCAGCATGTTCTGTATTGTCTTGATCCCGCTCTTGATCTGGACCTGGCTGAAAAATCGCAGCTTTCGGATCGATAAACACGGACGCCAGGTGCTGAATTTCCAGATCAGCATCACGCTTGCTCTTTTTGCGGGTGCTTTCTGCCTGATGATTGGCCTGCCTGCGGGGGCAATCTACCTGCAACAGGGTTATGGAGACCAGCTGCTAATGGCTACTCTGGCCCTTGTCGGATTCTTCCCCATGATCCTGATCGGCTTTTTCGCCTTCTATCAGGGCATTGCCAATACCCTGCGGTTCCTGAATGACCAGGAAACCCGATATCCGCTCAGTATCAAATTCCTCAAATAGTCCGACTATTCTCCAGATAAAACCTCTCAGTGGAATTCCTGAGAGGTTTTTTTTGCAACTTTTCAGGGGGATTTCCGTATAGTAATATGGTCAACTTATCGGATAAGCAGTTAATGGGAATATGAATACTGATAACCTGGCTCTCCCGATGCATCTTCCACTGCGTTGGGAATCCAAATCTTCCTATTCTCCATTACAATATGCCTAAGGGAATTGACGCTTCTCGCATTCTCGATAAGAGATACCTGAACTTGTATCCATTTAGTTCTTCAAAAAGGAGAAAAAGATGTCCATTCTAAAAAATCCAGTCCAGACGTTCATAAGGAACTTGATCCGGCTGGTAGTGTTGATCCCGCTCTGGCTGGTCTTTGCCCTGCACTTCTTCATCCGGGGTGTGAGCGGACAAGCTCCCATCCAGTTCGTCTATGGAGCGATCGTATCCATCGTAATTCTGTGGCTGGCGAATATCCTTGCCGGGATGTTCTACATCCTGCCCCAGTGGGAACGGCTGGTGTTATTGCGGCTGGGTAAATCAGTCGGCACTCGCGGCCCTGGTTTATTCGTCATCCCGCCCTTTATCTACTCTGTTGCCCGCATCCTGGATGTCCGCATCCAGACCTATGAGGTGAAAGCCACCAAAACTCTGACCCGGGATAATATTCCCATAGATGTTACTGCGGCTGTTGAGCTGGAAGTGGAAAATCCTGAAAAAGCAGCTATTGCTGTACAGGACTATTGGAAGACCACCGAATGGGCCTCCATGGAAGCGCTCAAGAGCACCATCGGCGGCAATGACCTGCGTCCTTTATTGAGTGAAACAGAGAGAATAGCCACAGATTTGAAGAAAATCATTGATTCGGCAGCTTCTGATTATGGGATTAATGTACGGGCCGTGCGCATCACAGATGTGGGCACCCCCCAATCCCTGATAGAGGAATTGGCTGTTATCGCCCGGGCGGAACGTTCCGCTAAAGCCAAGAAGATCCAAGCTGATGCCGAAGTCAGTGTTGCGAACGCGCTGGCAGAAGCATCCAATGTGTTATCTTCAGCTGAAGGCTCGTTGGAACTGCGTCAGATTCAGGCCCTGCTGGATATTTCCAAGGAAGAAAGCTCAATGGTGATCATCTACCCGATGAACAGTGTGATGGGTGGCCAGATCGCTTCAGCTGCAGCCGGCACTCAAACTCAAAAGAAATCACCTGGAAAGATTGCCTGATCCCAATTAGAATACAAAAAAAGCGGGATCCAAAACGGATCCCGCTTTTCTCTTTTGAAATCCGGATCAATTATCACAAGGGATGTGGAGGGTCCATTTGGAACTGCCGGAAACACCAACGTTCTGATTTTTCCAGTCCCATTCGAACGATCCCCCATCCTTGTAAGGAATAACGACATGGATTTTCTTCTCGAGAGGGATCATGCCAAAATCACCACAGGGGGGTTTGGATTGTACCGATGTATCACACTGACCGAAAAAGAGCAGGTTGGGCTGATTATTCTCGCCCGGTATCAATCTGCCGATAATATCCAGATCTATAAATCCAGATGACGTGAACTGGCATACACCTGCCCGGCCTTCCCCTTCCAGGGGGAGCTGTGATTCTGTTCTCAGACCGATATGCTGGTCTGACCCGAAGATCTCCAACTCCAGCTCACCGACGGATGTGACTTTGTTCAAGAAGTTAAACTGGGGGTTTTCATGAATTTGGACAACGCTGATCTCAAGGTAAGTGCCAGGGCAAAACTCAAATCCTTCTGACACCATTTCAGCTGAAAAGGTATCCATTTCTTCCTCAGGGATCTGGGTGCTTTGATCTGCGCCAAGGCTTCGCCCCCCGAGTAGTGTACAGGCAGAGATCAAAATTGGAAGCAGAATTAGCGGTATTCTGTACCCGTGTCTTTTCATGGTTGATCAGCTTTTCTTCTCGATGATAGTTTAACTCATCTGGTTTCAGTATACAAAGGGAAAGGCGGGAAATCAAGCACGAGGTTTACTCAAGGGCTGTCAATGCCAGCCAGTAAAGATAAACTTCTTTGGCTTCCCCTTCGGTAGTATTAAGGGCAGCGCTAGCAAATAGATCTACTCCAGAGGGTTCGTATAAAAAGGAATAGAGCATCATTTCCAGCTCCCAGTCCCGGGTGGCATCAAGGATCCCCAGCAGGAATTCGACCTGGGCCTCTTCACTGCCCTGAACGATGCTGACGTCCTCCGAAAGCCAGGCCATCTCCGTGATGGCAATGGGGAGATCGATCTTTTCCGGGATATCATCATAATAATCTGGGGGGATCTCGGTCACTGAGGTGTATTCCAGAAAGGGATAGATTGTCAAACCAACAAGATCAAGTTTGCTTTCAAAATCATCCAATACCTCCCAGTGGGGTTCAATTTCCAGGCCGGATAACATGGCAGCTCCTTTGAGGTATTCGAGCTGGAAGATGGGGAAAACCTTCGTGTCCGGACTGTGGAATTTCACCAAATCATAGACTTCCCTGTAGGCGGTCACATAATCCAGCCAGGCGGCCTGGCTGACCTCAGGGATCAGGCGGTTGGCTTCCACGCCAAAAGCCAGGTATTCCAGATCAAAATTTCCCAGGACCTCGCGGATAGTATTCCGAATCCCCGGCAGGTTGCGGCTAAAGTAGGTGTCATTTACGATCTCAAAATCAAACCCTAACGCCACCACGGGCGTTAATCCACCGGCATAGGTATTGGCAAACTTGATCGATTCGATCACATCCGGGGCAGCCCAGTCCATATAAACACCCAGCACTTCCCCGGTATGAGGAACTTCTGACAAAAACTCCAGATAATCTTCTTCGGCTGAGTTTGGGAAATGGGGCGGGATCAATCCTGCGGTGCCGACCAGGAAATCCCGGTTGTCGATGGGCAGGTCAAGATCAGGAATTGCTGGTCCAGATACTGCGGGGCTTGGAGATGCAGTTAAAGATTGCGGGTTGCAGCCGGCGATAATAAGGGTTAGTAGTAAAAGGATGGAAAGGATACGGTTTCCTTGAAGGAAACCGTATCCTTGTTTATTAAATGATCTTGTCATCTTTGCCAGCCGCCTGGCGGAGGATCTCGGTTTGGCCTACATGGTAAGAATCATGAAAGTAGAGAAAGAACAGCCAGTAGGACAGCGGTCGCTCGGGCCTGTCTCGATAAGGAGCTGTCCTTTGTAAGGATTCTTCTGTTTCGTTTTCCAATGCGGCTGCCAATCGGATCTGGGATTCTTCCAGATGATCAATCAATTCTTCCAAGGTCAGGACGCCTTCGCCTTCCCGCAGAACGGGATCGGATTCCCTTTCATAATGATCAAGGTTGACCTCTGGTCGAAGGTCTTCCGTTCTCAGCAAAGCCAGGATGTTGCAGCGGTTGGCCAGAATATGGCCGACCACCCAATTGAGGCAGTTGCTCCGAAATGGGAGCTGGATCAGGCTGTCCTCGTGGGTGAGGCCTTCAGCCTGCATATTAATGATTTCCAGGTTTCGGGAGTAAAAATCAGTCAGATTCTGAATGCTGATCATGGCAGGTCCTTTTATCTGGAAGGTAATTACCCCTTTTTTGTTTTGCGGGCAGAGAGGCCTTTGGTGCGTTCGATGAACTCATCCATACCAATGGCGGCGATGCTTTCGCCGATCAATTCCAGGGGCAGGTCGTCAAGCTTGCGGAAGCGAACGCAGGATTTACCTACATCATAGCGTTTGCCAGTCTCCCGGTATTTACTCTCAAATTCCTGGTTGAGATTCTCGTCCATGTAGATTCCGGTCAGGTAGACGGCCATGTGGTTTTTCTGGTTGGCCAGTGCGGCGTACATAAGAGGTTTTTTGTTGTAGGTGTCCGGATAGACATCAAGGGGCACCTGATAGGTGATCATGCCCCAGTTGAGAGTTTCTTCATAACCCTCTGGAAGATATGCCATGATGGTATTCCGGACCTTTTCGATAGCTGTCCGACGTTCTGGCGGCATATCAGCCAGGTAATCGGAGATTGTTGTGGCAGTGGATTTCATCATTACTTTCCTAATTAAACCAATAATTTTGTAAACAGATTCAGCAAGTAATATGGAAGAGGCCAATCAGCTGACTATGGCGAAAATTCCAGGCCTTGACCGCCTGGGGAGTGGGCAGGATGGTGACCGGGCAGTCTTTTTCCTGGAAATAGACCGCCGCTTCGGGGGAGAGGCGTACTCGCCCAAACTGGCCGGCGCCGATCAGCAAGCCCTGGGCACCTTCTTCGTAAACATACTCCGCCTCGGCTTGGGAGATGGTGTGGGAGGTGCCGTAAATTTCCTTGGAGAGTTTCTTCTTGCGCTTGGTCACTTCCCCATCCAGGCGGATGAGGATATCGTGGCTGATACGCTGTTCATCCACGTCGATCCAGCCAAATCCGGTGCCTTTTAATTTTGGATTCATGGATCTTCCTCTTACCGGTTATAACCAGGTTAGAAGTATTTAGGTTCAAAGCTAACGATAATCATCCCGGCAGGGGTGGAAGGCATCCAGCAGGCGGCAAGCTGTGATCGCTTTACCGCTGTGGGGCACATCGGAAGGGATGACAGCTACCTGGCCTGGCTCGAGGATTCGGCTTTCTCCAGCCACGGTCAGTTCAAATTGGCCCTCAAGTACATTGGCGATTTGCTCATGGGGGTGGCTGTGCTCAGGCAGGGCCGCTCCGGGATCAACATCCCAATAAGCCAGCGTCATATTCTCGGAATGTAAAAACCGGGCCCGATAGCCGGGTACGATCTCTCGTTCTTGGATTTTCGCAAGGTTTTGAAATACCATTTGAACTCCTGTTTACTATGATTTATTAGATTTG
The DNA here is from genome assembly GCA_021161345.1 of Anaerolineales bacterium. Taxonomy (GTDB): domain Bacteria; phylum Chloroflexota; class Anaerolineae; order Anaerolineales; family UBA11858; genus B10-G9. The sequence continues at coordinate 24,862 of JAGHAU010000040.1, forward strand.
CTATCAAAAACCAGATCCCACCCAGGTAAAAATAGAATACACCTACAGTTCCTACATTGAGGGCGCCAAAACCCGCCGCCAGTAATTTTTCGAGGAAGTGTATTTATCATACATAATGCTTATTGTTGAATTTTGGGAATGAGCTGGCCCGTTTTTTCCATATACTCCCTGTACTCATCCCCGAACTTCTTGAGCATGATCCTCTCTTCGTTCTGGATCCGCATCAATGTACGGGGTATGATCAGCACCAGGTAGGCAAAACCGGCGATCCAATTACGCAGCATCAGCATCTGGGCCAGCCCCCAAAGCAGGTTGGCGGCATACATAGGGTGGCGCAAATATTGGAAGATCCCATCCGTGACCAGGTAATGTCCATCCCGGAAAGCCAGGGAAGGGGTCCAGTTGCGGCCCAGATCCTTGTGTGTCTTCCAGATCAGGGCGCCGGAGCCTGCGAAGATGAGCGAGCCCAGCCAGCCGATCCAGGCTGGAAGATCATAGTTGGCAAAATCCAGCCAGGAAGTGAAGACATAGACTAGTGGCAGCAGGTTGGCTAAAGAGGAAAGGTATAGAAGGAATCGATCGAGGAGAGAGTCGTGTTTTACGGCGGGAGACAGGCGGCGTGTCCTGCGCAGGGCAGCCCTGCGGGTCATGGTGATCACAACCAATTCGATGAAATAGACCAGTTTGAAGATGGCGTGAGTCATTGAGGTCTCCTTTTTGAACGGGCTGCCAAAAGTCCCTAAGAGGCTATCAGCCCAACCATCCCGTTAAATGTCCGCCTGCCTGATATAAAAAATAGATTCCCAGAACTACTAAAAGTAAAGCCGAGACGATAGAGAGAGACTTCCCGGCATTTGGGCCCAATAGCAGCGCTCTGCCCATTAAGTAGATCAGGACCATTGAGGTGCTGATCATGGTGATATAAAAGGCCAACAGTAAAATTACTGCCTGCCCTGGTCCTGCTTTCCAGGCAGTGAGTACAGCTGGGCCCATTACCAGGCTCCAGCCCAGATAGGGATTGGGATTGAGTAAGTTGATGAGGGCGGCCTGGCCTATCGTCTTGGGTTGAGAGACTTCAGCAGCTTCTCCATCTGATTGCCCTGCCTGATCCCGCTTTCGGAAGGTAGACCAGGCGAAAGAGAGTAGTAAGGCTCCGCCAGCCAGTTGGATCCAATTACGGAAGGATTCTGGGAGGGTGGTGAGGAGAGTGATTGAAATCAAAGCAATCGGACCATCGCTGATCAGAGGTGCAAAAGCGGCTGGCAGCGAGCGCTGCCAGCCGTTCTCTGCCACTTTGGCAAGAAAAAAAGCCTGGAGAGGACCAGGCTGCAAACCTGCGCTGAGGGCATAGCTGATCCCGATCAAAAGATTGCTTAACATAATTAATCCAGGAACTTGATGACTACGTTGAAAGCCTTTGGATGAGTGTTAAGTTCCTCAATTTTACCTGCAACTTTCACTAAGAGAATATTACTATCACTCATCAACCTGTTCTAAGCCGATGGCAACCAGCTCTCGTCTGGTTCTGGGTTTAAAGAGCAGCCCACCGCTGATCCCGAGGGCGATCAGCAGGAGCACGGCCCCAACCAGGCTGACCCCTCCTGGTCCCAGCCAGGCAATAATCCCTTTCAGCCAGGGGGTTTGGATAGTGCCGGAGATCACAGACCAGTAGCCAACCGCGGTTAACACCGCTGCTCCGATCACCAGCAGTGTGGAGATCAGCAGGTTCAAAACGGTGCGGGTCTTTTTAGTTTGGAGCGAATAATCAGGGCTGAGGCGTTTGGCCAGGTAATCCAGGATCCGAGAGCACAAGGCAGGGTTGGCCAACATAAAGCGGGTTGTACGAACAGCCTCCTTATCCCAGTGTCGGATATGCAGGGATTGGCCTACTTCCCGGATGGTCTGAATCCTGTTAAGAGGAATGGACTTGATCTCCTCCAGGTACTCGTGGGGGAGAAGTTTCTTCTTAAGAGCTGCTTTAATGCGAGGGATTAGATTTGTCTGGGCCTGAGCCCGAATCAGGCGTTCTTGTCCCAGTATGATCAGATAAAGCCGAGATCCCTTTGTATAGTGCCAGGTTTTAAACTCATCAGGCAAGGTGGTGACCGGAGCTTTTCTGGCAGGCTTGGGAATCTCCCGTTCGGGTTTGATCTCTTCCTGGGGAGGAGCTTCTTTTAGCTGGGTCAGGGCGTCCCGGGCGAATTGGTTCTCGGGGTTGATGCGCAGAATCTGCTCCATGCAATTTTGGCGTTCTGAGCGCTGGACCAGACCGGACATGATCCACCAGGCTCGTTCGCTTTCAGGATCCTCTGCCAGGACCTGCCGCAAGAGCTCAAAAGCAGATTTTGTGTCCCCGGCCTTGATGGCGTTTTCGGCTTGTTGGATATCTTCTGACATATGATGCCTCTCTGTGATCCGTGGTGAAATGCAATTAACAATAGACCTTTTCTTATTATATATGGAAATTTCCAACAAGTGACGGGGAGAATGAGACCGGAGGAGAGGAAGTTTTGCTTCTGACGGGAGACAGGGGACGGAAGACCGGAATAGTGAGACCTGGATAACAAGACCGGAGCCGGGGATGGAGTACCGGAAAATTGAGACCGGAGACGGATCGGCAAGCGCAATAATAAAAGGGCGACTCGACGTGTCGCCCCTCTAATCACGTAATCTT
>JAGHAU010000132.1 GCA_021161345.1 Anaerolineales bacterium
CCTCTGTGATCGTAGAGAAAATCGTTCCCATCCTAATCAAAGATGGTAAATTTGAACAACCCTGGATTGGCATCAGCGGCAGGGATATGATCCCTGAATATGCTGAATTGATGGAACTGGATCTCGAACAGGGCGGCGCATTGGTGATTGATGTTGCCGCAGACAGCCCAGCAGAAGAAACGGGATTATTAGGCAGCACTATTGAAAGAACCGTTGACGGAGTAGAAGTCCTTGTGGGCGGCGATGTGATCGTTGCTGCGGACGGCATTCCCGTGAATGATTTTGAGGATCTGGTCGCATTTCTTGCCCGCCACACGATTGTCGGGCAGAAAATCACTCTGACTGTTATCCGAGACGGTGAGGAGATTGACCTTGACCTGACGCTTGCTGCCCGCCCAGTACAACAGATAACTGAAGAAGTCACTGAACCTGATGAAACTTCAGACGGCGCGTGGATGGGTATTTATGGGCAGGACCTAACCAATGAGATTGCGAAAGCAATGGATTTACCAGAAAAAACAAGCGGCGTGCTGATTGAAAAAATCACTGCTAGCAGCCCGGCAGATGAAGCGGGTCTGCGCGGCAGCTATAAACCTGTTAAAATCAACGGGAAAGAGGTACTGATTGGCGGAGATATTATCACAGCCGTGGATGGATCAGGCATCAGCGAAATACAGGAGCTTGCTGACATCATCAACCGCAGTGAATCAGGGTCTATCCTGTCATTATCAATTCTGCGTGATGGGGAAGAGATAGCTATTAATGTCACATTAGGAGAAAGGCCGGACTAGAAAAGATAAAGCTAAAGGTGGCTGATAAATGGACATGGCAATGCCATGTCCATTATTAATTTATACGTCCAGGTTGCGAACCAGTTTGGCATGAGTTTGAATAAATCGTTTTCGTGGAGGCACTAAAGCACCCATGAGCATATCAAAAGTGCGATCCGCCGCTGTGACATCTTCGATCGTTACCAGCAAGAGAGTCCGCTTTTCCGGGTTCATGGTTGTCTCCCAGAGCTGATCCGGGTTCATTTCACCCAAACCCTTATAGCGTGAGAGGGTGATCTTATCTTCTTTTGCACCAAATTCTTTTATAATCTGATCCTTCTCATCCTCTGTATACGCATAGCGCTTTTCTTTCCGGTAAGAAAGGAGATATAAGGGGGGCTGCGCAATATAGACGTGGCCAGATTCAATTAACTGCGGCATATAGCGAAAGAAAAAGGTCAGCAGCAAAGTTCGAATATGGCTCCCATCCACGTCTGCATCTGTCATGATGATAACTTTTCCATAACGTAAACCTTCCAAATCGAAGAACTCTCCAATCCCGGTTCCAAGCGCAGATATCATCGATTTAACTTCTTTATTGGAAAGCACTTTATCCAGGCGGGCACGCTCTGTATTTAGGATCTTACCTCGAAGGGGTAGAATTGCCTGGAAGTGCCGGTCACGCCCCTGCTTGGCAGATCCACCAGCACTGTTTCCCTCAACGATATACAATTCTGTTCGTTCCGCGTTTCTTTCTGAGCAGTCAGCCAGTTTACCCGGTAAGGTCATACTTTCCAGGGCTGATTTACGAATAACGAGGTCGCGTGCTTTTTTAGCCGCGTCCCGTGCCCGGGCGGAAGTGAGGCATTTTTTCACGATCATTTTCCCGATCGATGGGTTTTCTTCGAGGAATTCATAGAACGATTCACCCACAACCTGCTGAACTAAAGTCTGCACCTCGGTATTCATAAGCTTGACCTTGGTTTGGCTTTCAAACTGTGGATCGGGGTGTTTGATACTGACGATAGCTGTCATTCCCTCCCGAGTATCATCGCCAGTGAAATTTGAGTCGCCGTCCTTTAAGAGACCATTTTTACGGGAATAATCATTCAAAACCCGAGTGATTGCGGAGCGAAAGCCGGTGAGATGCGTACCACCATCAATTGTGTTGATTGTATTAGCAAAACAATAGACTGATTCGGTATAAGCTTCGGTGTATTGAATCGCCACCTCAGCGCCAATGCCATCGATTTCCTTTTCAACATAGAAAACGTTATGGAGAACTCCCCGATTGCGATTCAGGTATTGAACGAAAGCAGCAATCCCGCCTTCAAAGTAAAATTTCATGCTGCGGTGTGGATCAACGCGTTCATCAACAAGACTGATCTCGACCTGGCGAGTGATAAACGCCATCTCACGAAAACGCTGTGCAAGAGTATTAAAACGGAAATCAACTTCATCCTTGAAAATCCCTGTATCAAACTTGAACCGTATGCTGGTACCCGTGAGCCCCTCTTTTACTGTTCCAATTTCCTTTACCGCCTCCACAGGGTGGCCGCGTTCATAACGCTGGAAATGTAATTTACCATTGCGACGTACTTTCACCTCAAACCATTCGGATAGAGCGTTAACGGCAGATACACCCACGCCATGCAAACCTCCAGACACTTTGTAACTCTCCCCGCCAAATTTTCCACCGGCATGTAGAATTGTCATCACAACTTCTAACGCCGATATTTTCTTTCCTGGATGAATTTCAACCGGGATGCCGCGCCCATTATCGTACACCGAC
>JAGHAU010000136.1 GCA_021161345.1 Anaerolineales bacterium
CCCCATAGGTCCATCACAAAATGTGGCTTTACCGCTTCCTATAGGCGAGATTGCCGCGTCCCCCTCGTTGGACTCGGGGTCCTCGCAATGACAGGTAAGTAGCTTGTCATTGCGAGCGCAGCGAAGCAATCCCTCTTTGATACTGGATTAAACTTCCAAAGTTTTGACAATCAAATTTGGATGAGAGTGGACCAGATTAGTCAGGATATTTATTTTCTTCCCCAAAGGTCCATCATAAAATATGACATTACCGCTGTCTATAGGCGAGATTGCCGCGTCCCCCTCGTTGGACTCGGGGTCCTCGCAATGACAGTAATCAAAAGATCCCTCTTGCGAGGGATCTCTATTTCTGTGAGGTTATTCAGTTTTGCTGAGACTTCTCCTCTTACTCAATTGGCAGCAAATATGGGTAGCGATCGCGAACTGTCAGCATGATTTCAAATAATCCTTTCAGCTGATCATCCTCCAGGAAGCTGTCCGGAGCTACCAGATGTTCATTTCCATAATTTAGATCATGGATCTCTCCCTGGTAACGAATTCTAACGCCGTCATCAGGCAGCGGCAGGAAGCCTTCGTTCTCGCTGTCAAGGAAAGCCTGTTCGTCCCAGAAGAGCGTGAACTTGTCCATATAGGGAGCTCCCTGGTAGGGGCAGAAAGTAGCACAATTGCCGCACTCGTTGCACAGGGCATCAAGATGAAGGATCTGATTCTGATCCCTCAAAAGAGGGGAGTCGACCAGGATTTCGATATTGGCCCGGTTGGGGCAAACTTCCACACATTTATTGCACAGGAAATTGCATTCCAGGCAGCGCTCGGTTTCCGCGAGATAATTCTCATCAAAGTCCTGGACCAGGAGCCTGGGTGTGATCAGGGCCGTTTTGGCTATGACTGCTTTGTTCTGGATCTTGCGGTCAAAGGTTACCCGGGGGGTGGTCAGGCGGGGCTGCATGATCCCTTCTTTGGATAAGATTCCATCTGCAACTTTGCGGGCATCGGCAATGGCTTCTACCACGGATGCGGGACCACGGAAGGCGTCCCCGGCGATGAAGACATTCTCAAGGTTGGTTTCATGATAGGCATCGATCTCGATGCTGCCCTTTTCATCCACATTGATCCCATTGGCGGTTAAGATGTCATACTCCACCAACTCTCCGATGGCGGAGAGAACGGTATCAATGGGGAATTCAACCAGCTCTCCTTCGATTGGGAGCGGGCGCCGGCGTCCGCTGGCATCGGGCTCGCCAAGCTGCATCTTCTGGCAAACCAGGGTGCCCTCTTTGAGAGAGAGCGGGGAAACCAGCTCAACAAAATTGACGCCGTCAGCCAGGGTATGATCCAATTCTTCCCGTTCAGCTGGCATCTCTTTGATCGTCCGCCGGTAAAGGACGCTGACGGATTCCACCCCCGGCACCCGGAGTGCTGCCCGGGCGCTGTCCATGGCGCTGTTCCCGCCGCCGATCACGGCCACATGCTGCCCCAGGGGAACGGAGGCTGGGTCGATCTTAAAATCGAGCAGGAACTTGATCGCTCCTTTGACTTTCTCCTGATCGCCCTCCAGCTTCAAGGGGCGGGATTTCCAGGCCCCGATGGCCAGGATCACGTATGTATAACCATCCTTTTTCAACTGGTCGATATCCAGTTTGGGATCGCAGTTCATTTCAAATTTGACCCCAGCTTTCTTGATCAGGGCCAGGTCGTTTTCCAGGGCCAGATCGGGGATCCGGAATCCGGGGATACCGAATTTCACCATGCCTCCCGGGCGGTCATTTTTATCAAAAATGGTGACCTCAAAACCTTCCCGGGCCAGGAAATATCCAGCTGAAAGACCAGCTGAACCGGCACCGATCACCGCAACTTTCGCGTCGCGGGATTTCTCCAGGGCTGGAATGGTTTCCAATACGGATTCAAAGCCTTTTTCGGCGGCAATGCGCTTTAAGTCCCGGATCAATACCGGATCATCATAATCATTGCGGACACATTTTAGCTCGCAGTCATGTTCGCAGATATAGCCAGTGATATAGGGCAGGGGATTTTTAGCGATGATCAGCTCAAAAGCCTCGACATATCTTTCTTCTCCGATCAGCCGGATATATTCGGGGATATCCTGGTGGATAGGGCAGCCAACTGTACAGGGAGCGATAAAGCAATCCAGCAGCTCCAGGGACTGGTTGACTTTCATCGGCGCAGTTGATTTTCCATCTTTGGCGTAGCGCGGATTTTTCAGGGCATTTTCAGCAACCCGGCTCAGTTCTTTCAGGTCCACTTGCGTGAGTTTGAGGGCTTCTTTTTCTCCATCGGCCAGCTCAGCCAGCTGGGTCATCCGGGCATAGCCACCCGGCTTGAGGAAATAGGTAGCCAATGTGATCGGTTTGAGGCCGACCTTGAGCAGATCGACGAGGTTAAAGGCATCTGCCCCGCCGGAGTAAGAGATTGTGAGCTGGCCCTTAAATTCCTGAGAGAGTTTTAATGCCAGGTTCACCGTGAGGGGATATAGAGCGCGGCCGCTCATATACATCTCGTCTGTGGGCAGCGTGCCCTTGTCGTTAACAACAGGCAGGGTATTGGAGAGCTTAACCCCGAACTCCACACCGGACTCCTCAGCCTGGGCAAGCAGATTGTGTAACATTTTTACTGCAGCGGGGTACTGCATGTCATGCGAGAAGCTTTCTTCCTTGAGGGAAAGATGGTCATATCCCAGGTTCTCAAAAGCCTCTTTGACATATTCATACCCATGCAGAGTGGGATTGAGCTTGACATAGGTATGCAGACCTTTTTCGGCCATCATGTAGCGGCAGATCTTTTCCTGGTCTTCAGGCGGTGTGCCGTGCATGGTGGACAGGGTCAGGGATTTGGAAATTCCGGGAGAGATAGCATCCACAAAGGATGCATCAGACAGGCCGGGGATCTCCCCTGCTTCAACTGCAGTTTTCAGCGCGGACTGGCATTCCTGGAAGATCTCAGTTCCGGAGGCATCTTTCTGGCCTTCTATAAAACCATCGATCTTGGGGGATTTGATGCCTTCCAGGTCATAACCAACGCTCATATTAAAGACAAAGGCCCGTTCATCTGAC
>JAGHAU010000131.1 GCA_021161345.1 Anaerolineales bacterium
CGCCTAAATCGAAGACCTAGAAAGTGCTTGAATATCATGACACCTGAAATGGTGTTCTTCTAACTAAGTGATGTTGCACTTGAAACTTGAATCCAAGGTGAGTAATGCAGGGATATTACCTTTTGGTTAAATCTTAATCACAAATGCATTACGGGCTTCAGCTTACGATTATTCAGGTATGCATATAAATTGGGGACAGTCCTTCTCGGGATGGGTTTTTGTGTGATCAACTGTACTATAATAAGTACCATACCAATTTATAGATATTTGTCCGGCCTAGATGAGTGGGGAATTGCAAAGGAAACTCTTATTGACCAAAAATAATACAAGTTCTCTGGGTAAGAAGGCCTTATGCAGTATCAAAATTATTATAAAATCCTGGGAGTTCCAGAGGATGCACCTGAAGAGCAAATAAAAAAGGCTTTTAGAAAAGGCGCTAGGAAGTATCATCCCGATGTAAACCCAGACAATCCCGAAGCAGAAGAAAACTTCAAGAAGCTGAACGAAGCATATCAGGTCCTTTCCGATCCGGAAAAACGCCAAAAGTACGACCAATTCGGCAGCAATTGGAAACAATACAACCAGGCCGGTGGCGCACCGGAAGACTTTAACTGGTCCCAGTGGACAGCCGGACCCCCTCAAGATAAATCATCTACCTATGGAACCCGACGGGTAAGTCCAGAAGAATTTGAGCAAATATTTGGTCAGGGAGGGGGTGGCTTTTCTGATTTTTTCTCGACCCTTTTCGGAGCAGCTGCCGCCCAGGACGCCCGCACAGGCGCTGGTTTCAGGCAGCGGGATACTTACCAACCTTACCCGGGAAGTCGTTCCTATCAGCAAGCCCAGAATTTGGAAACGAGCTTGAAAATTTCCTTAGAAGAAGCTTATCACGGTACAAGCCGAGTCATACAAAAAAGCAATAATGATAAAGTAAAAGCTAAAATTCCTCCGGGTGTTCGCACCGGGTCCAGAGTTCGATTGAAAGGTAAAGGGCAGCCAGGACAAAGAGGTCGATCTGCCGGCGACCTGTTCCTGGAAATAGAAGTGACCCCTCATCCAAGTTTTGAACGCAAGGGAGATGACCTGCAGACTATAATCCAAGTTGACCTGTATACTTTGGTCCTGGGAGGTTCAGTTGAGGTGAAAACCTTTGACAAAACGGTCCGATTGGATATCCCCCCTCAGACGCAAAACCAGACCCGTTTTCTTTTACGCGGTTTGGGAATGCCCAAACTCAATCAGAAAAAAGGCAGAGGGGATCTTTACGTGAGTGTTAGTGCTATTCTTCCAGAAAATTTATCGGAGGAAGAACAGAACCTTTATGAAGATTTAAAGAAATTGCGCCAATCGAAGTAAAAGAGGAAATACCATGCCTACTGAAATTATCCATTACCCGAATAATGAGAATACAACCTATATTTCATTTCAGGCCGCTTATATTGCTTGTGTATCATTGGATTTTCTTCTGGTATGTGAACGCGAGGGACTGATTACTCCCCGTATAAATACCAGCGGCTGCAGAAGTTACACGATGAAAGAAATTCAACGCCTGAAAATTATCCGCCGAATCCATGAAGATCTTAATCTCCCATTTCCAGCCATCGAAGTGATCCTTCGCCTCCGCGAGCAAATCCAGGAGCTGAACACCCAGCGCAGCGCCTTCGAACGAAAACTTGAGCAGCAACAAGCTGAACTTGATCTCATGAAAAGCCAGCTTAGACTTCTTCAAAATACTGGGTAAAGCTCTCAGCCCCTGCAGGCTGTTTTCATTAGGGTTGTTGACACATGTGACCTATTCCTACTAAACCAAAACTGCACTAGAATTATCTATTAAACAATTGGATTGGCGACTCGATATCTTTAAGAAGCTCAGTTCTTTGGCTGCATATATAACGGACTTAGAACCAAATAGGGACCTTTGCTCAATCCATGGGTATAGATCATAGTTTTCTTTACCCTTCTGTGTCCGAGTAATTCCTGCACGATTCGAATGTTATAGTTCTTCTCAAACAAATGTGTTGCTAAGCTATGCCTAAAGGTGTGCCGTCCCTGAAGCTTATGAGCGTCTACTGCTATACGCACTGGAAGGGAATGCCACTTTAGTTACCCGCAGTGACGGGATTGAAGCAGCTTGATAAACTATCGATCCGCTCCTGCAAGTTTGGAATTCGGATACTGCCCCGCCCTTGGAAAATTATGGACTAGGTAGTTGGGGTCCGCAGTCAGCTGATGAGCTTCTCGCTCATGCTGTTCGGATGTGGCATTATAGTTGCGCAAAACATGATTGAATATTTCTTAAAGAGACATAAGTAATATTGGATATTTTGCATATCCTCAAAAAAGGTATTCCGCGGAATAGAACAGCCCTATTCTTGCAACAGTACTGACGAGAAGGTCTTCAGGTCAGATTACTTTCCCATCATAACCCGCACGGTGTGTTTCAAAGGACCAGGGTCCAGAGGGATGAAGTTATCTTTCAAACGCTGGCCATCCAACTCTACCCAGGCCACTCCCTGCTGAATATGTTCTGGATTATTGACTTCAATTTCATAGACCGCATCCTCATGACGCATGTTGATTTTAAAATCATCCCACCAATCCGGAATCACAGGATCAACAATTAATTGATCACCGCGTTTTTTTAGACCAAGCATTTCTTCAATCCAGACACGATACATCCAGGCCGCAGATCCTGTGTACCAACTCCAACCTCCCTGACCAATTCTTCCAGGTAGACGGTAGACATCTGCAGCAACAACGTAAGGTTCTACCGCATATCTCCAGACATCTTGATCATTGCGGGCATGTTCAATGGGATTGATGATGCGCAGAATTTCTCCGGCCCGGTTGCCATCACCTTTGCGCGCGAAGGCCATCGCCAGCCACAAGGCAGCATGGGTGTACTGTCCGCCGTTCTCCCTTACACCAGGTGGATACCCGCGGATATAACCCGGTGAGGGTGTGCTGATGTCGAAGGGTGGAGTGAAGAGCAGAATAAGTTTCTCATCCTCCCGGACAAGCTGACGCCAGGCTGACTCAAGCGCCTGTTCTTTGCGAACTGGATTACCGGCATTGCTGATCCAGGGCCATGATTGAGGCAGTGAGTCTATCCTGGCTTCAATATTAGCGGCCGAGCCCAGAGGACTGCCATCATCAAAAGTTGCCCGTTGGTACCAGGCGCCATCCCAGGCAGCAGCCTCAATACGGGCCTCAAGTGCAATCGCCTCCCGGCGGTAACTTGAGGCTAGATCTATCTCTCTAATAATCGTGGATAAATATTCCATGTTATTGAGAACTTCAATTAAAAACCAGCCGAGCCAAACACTTTCGCCCCGGCCAGCTTCTCCTACCCGATTCATGCCGTCATTCCAATCACCAGTGCCAATTAAAGGCAGGCCGTTGGGTCCTTTTGTAAGACCTCGTTCAACAGCTCGCTTGCAGTGCTCAAATAGGGTTCCCTTATCCGTTGAGATTTGCGGCTCGAGGAAAATCTCGCGCTGGTCCGGTTCTAACTCCGGGGCGAGCAAGAACGGGATCTGCTCCTGGAGGATCCCTTCATCTCCTGTCACCTCCACATACTGAGCCGTGATGAAAGGTAGCCAGAGCAAATCATCTGAGATCCGGGAACGAATACCTGCCCCGCCAGGTGGATGCCACCAATGCTGGACATCTCCCTCTTTATATTGACGGCTGGCCGTTAGTAAGATATGTTCACGAGCCAGAGCTGGACAGGCCAGCAGAAAGGCAGCTACATCCTGCAGCTGATCGCGGAATCCGATGGCTCCGCCAGATTGGTAAAACGCAGATCGTCCCCAGATTCGGCAACTTAAACTCTGATAGAGCAGCCAGCGGTTGAGCATATAATTCACTGCTAGTTCAGGTGTTTCGACCTGCACAGTATCAAGGATCCGATCCCAGAATTGTTGTGTTTCTTCTAGTGCCTGATTCACAGCAAGCATTTCCCGGTACTTACGCACCAGCTTACCTGCCTCAGCCTCATTCTCCGCCTGTCCAAGAACACAAATAATCTCTGTTGATTCACCTGGTTTGAGCTCCAGTTTGGTCTGCAAGGCAGCGCAGGGGTCCAGTTCAGCGCCAACTCGTCCCGCCAGTTCGGTTCGTTTCAAGGCATCTGGATTCTCATTAGTCTGGTTTCGGCCCAGGAACAGGGAACGATCACAAGTAAAGGATCCAGCTGAAGGACTTATCGAGGCAAAAGTGACCCTATCTCCATAATCAGGATGGTATCCGTTGCGGGCGAAAATTGTGCCCAGTTTATGATCCCACTGCGTTACTACGTGCTGCTGAGTGTCTTCTTTTTGCTCGCCTAGGGTCCATTCTACATAATAGGTAATGCTCAGGTTTCGAGTTCTTCTCGAATCATTGCGCAGGGTTAATTTGCTGATCTTGACCGGTTCACCACCCTGGTCATCGACCGGTACAAATGTTGTCAATAACTGCTCTATTGTGTGGCTATTATGTTCAAAACGTGAATATCCTGCGCCATGGCTTACCCGGTAGGCGTTCTTCTCCCGAATAGGTCCCGCAGTCGGATTCCAGACCTTTCCACTCTGTTCATCCCGGATGTAGATCACTTCTGAATGGGGGTCAAGAACAGGATCATTCGACCATTGGGTTAATCGATTCCGCTGACTATTGCCATACCAGGTGAATCCCGCCCCTTTTTCACTGACGAGGGTTCCAAAATGGGGATTGGCAATCACATTGACCCAGGGAGCAGGCGTGTTGGTCTCTGGGCCAAGATAAATTACGTATTCACGGCCGTCTGGACTGAATCCGCCCAGACTATTGAAATAGGGTAACTCCAGGAACGGTAAAGGACGTGAGGGTTCCTCATCAATCCGTTTAATACTAAGC
>JAGHAU010000012.1 GCA_021161345.1 Anaerolineales bacterium
ATTCAATATGCATCAGCTGATATTTGCTGTCATCATAGAATTCAGCCAGGGATTTTCCGTAATTCTTTTGGAACACTTTTTCAGCTTCTTTGGCCTGGCGCGGCATCCAGTCCCTGATAATAGTATTCATGGGATGATCAGCGCTTCCGCAATCAACACCCAGCCAGCGTAATTTTTTCTTTTTAGCCCACTCAGCAAACTCGCGGTCCGGACCGGGATGTTTCACCATATAGCGGATCTCATCTGCAGTTGGCTGATCCCACCCGAAGTGATGATAGCCGGTATGAATGATCAGGATATCGCCTTCTTTCACCTCAACCCGATCTTCCACCATCTTGCTGGTGTAAACCTGGTAATCACCAACCGCATCACTCAGATCGACGATCGCTCCATCGTTAACCAGAAAATCCAGATCTAGATCGGCAATATCCTTTCCAGGTGTATAAAAATGGATCTCCCCGTCCAGGTGTGTGCCCACATGATTGGAATGGGTCACCACCATGCCATTGGCCCCATTTGGCGCCAGTCGTTTAAAATACTTCACTTCCAGGGGAATATAGGTTGGCCAGGGCGGGGTTCCGACTCCTAGAGGTATGGTCAGATCGATTAATTTCATGGGGTATCCTCCATCTAAATAGAATTTAAGGGACGAAGTCCTTCGGAAGGACTCCGTCCCTTAATAATCCCAAGGACTTCGTCCCTCTAAATTTGTTTAAAACGAACCGGAAAGCAGCATCAACACCACCCCGCCAGCCACTACACTACCCAGCTGTCCGGCTGTATTGGCGCCCATGGCATGCATCAATAGGAAATTGTCCAGATCATATTCCTGACCCACTTTCTGCACTATCCGGGCTGACATCGGGAAGGCGCTGATCCCGGCTGCCCCGATCAGGGGGTTGAATTTCTTTCCGGATAAGATGTACATCAGTTTGCCTACCAGCACACCGCCCATGGTATCGAGCACAAATGCCAGCAAGCCCATCCCCAGGATCAAGAGCGTATCACTTTGGATAAAACTCTCTCCTGCCATGGTGCTGCCCACAGTTAAACCCAGGAATATAGTGGTGACATTGGCAATTTCATTTTGGGCCGATTTACTTAATCGTTCCACTACGCCGGATTCCCGCATCAAGTTGCCAAACATCAGGGTGGCGATCAGCGGGGAAGCTTTGGGTGAAAGCAAGGAAATCACTATGGTGACCAGGATCGGGAACAGGATCTTCACTGTTTTCGATACCGGTTTTTCGGTATAGGGCATTTTTACTTTGCGTTCATTTTCCGTGGTCAGCAAGCGCATCACAGGGGGTTGGATGATCGGCACCAACGACATATAACTGTATGCGGTCACAGCGATCGCTCCCAACAAATGCGGTGCCAGCCTGCTTGATACATAGATGGCAGTCGGCCCGTCAATGGCGCCGATAATTCCGATCGAGGCCGCTTCATTGAGGTTAAATCCAAGATTGAGCGCCAATAACAAAGTGCCAAAGATGCCAATTTGACCAGCTGCTCCCAGCAAAGCCATTTTAGGATTTTCCAGCAGCGGACCGAAATCGGTCATGGCGCCAATCCCGATGAAAATCAGCAAAGGAAACAACTCGGTCTTTATTCCTGCCTGGTAGAGCACACCCAGAAATCCACCATTCGCGGCATCGGTGATCCCGGTCAGCGGCAGGTTAGCCAAAATAGCTCCAAAACCAATTGGAAGCAGCAGAACCGGCTCAAACTCCTTTTTGATCGCCAAATAGATCAACACTCCCCCAACCAGGATCATGATCAGGTTCTTGATTGAAAAAAGGGTCAGAGCTTCAAATATCGCTGATATATCCGTAGTCATAGGGTTTATCCAAACCTGAATAAGATCACACCGTATTCGACCGATTGTCCCTCAACAACACAAACCTCTGCAATAGTTCCACTCTGAGGGGCATGAATGGTATTTTTCATCTTCATGGCATCCAGGATGCAGAGCGGATCACCCATTTTTACAACCTGCCCAACCTTGACATGAATACCCACAATATCGCCCGGCATGGGCGCTGTCACATCACATGCTGTTCCTGCTGGAATAGAATGAGATGCCCCTTCCGAATTGAGTGAATCTGAACCAGTATCGTCTTTGGGATCATTCTGATCAAGATCGACCTCAAACCGGCTGCCATCCACATGGGCCACTATTGGCCGCTGGTTCAGGTCTTCCACTTCAACCTGGAATCTTTCGCCATTTATTGTCACCCACACTACCAGAGGGCGCTCGCTCATAATCTCTCCTTGCCGTGAATCCGGTCCAGCCCTCGCTGCCACCATATACCAACGGGCTTTTCCAATTCGCTCCCTAATCCACCTTTCTCGGTGAATGAACTTTTACTCAACAATACAGCCACACCTGCTGCCGCAGCTTTTTTCTTGAGTACTTTCCTGTCCGGGTCGATCCCGGATGGTGGGGTTTCCTGGGGACGAGATACTTCAAAATCATTACCTCTGGCGGGGAAGAGGGCTTTCAGGATCAGTATTAATAAGATCAGGATACCCAGGGCAGAAAATGTAATCAAAATACCAATCCCGCTTAGTGATAATCCCTGTCCAATTTCACTCAAAAGATTTCTCCTGGTACCTAGACCGGCATATTCCCGTGTTTTTTAGGCCGTGTGCTGCCCTGCTTATTTTTCAAAAGTTCCAAGGCTGCAATCAGCTTCGGCCGGGTTTCCGAGGGGATCAAAACCTGATCCACATGACCACTGGCTGCCGCCGGGTAAGGCTTCGAGAACTTTTCTTTATAGGCAGCCACATACTCTTCCCTGGCCTGATCCGGATTCTCGGCCGCTTTTATCTCTTTTCCATACAGCACATCCACCGCACCGTCTGCTCCCATCACCGCGATTTCTGCAGTAGGCCAGGCATAAACCAGATCTGTGCGAATGTGTTTACTGCTCAATACGATATACGCGCCACCATAGGCCTTGCGAACGATCACTGCGATCTTGGGCACAGTCGCTTCTGAATAGGCATAAACGATCTTCGCGCCGTGGCGAATAATGCCGCCATGTTCCTGGTTAACGCCCGGTAGAAAACCGGGTGTATCCACAAAAGTGACCAGGGGGAAGTTATAAGCATCGCAAAAACGGATGAAACGAGCGATCTTATCAGAGGAGTCAATATCAAGA
Organism: Anaerolineales bacterium; assembly: GCA_021161345.1. Lineage (GTDB taxonomy): Bacteria > Chloroflexota > Anaerolineae > Anaerolineales > UBA11858 > B10-G9. Next base: position 3,168 of record JAGHAU010000012.1, read on the forward strand.
ACGCCTGCCAGGGCATTGGGCTGATTAGCTACCACACCTACTGCCTGGCCATGTAATCGGGCAAAACCTACCAACGCGTTAGGCGCAAAGTCCAGGTGCACCGGGAAGAAGCTGCCCTTATCAACTACCCGCTCGATCACCTGGCGCATATCATAGGCTTCATCCGTATCCGTTGGAACCATATTATTCAAAGCCAGGTCCTGGCGGTAAGGATCATCCTTGGAGGGAACATAAGGCGGTGGTTCAGTGTTATTTCCAGGCAGATAACTGAGCAGCTGGCGGGTTAACTTCAAGGCATCTTTTTCGGAATCGGCTGCAAAATGGGCGACTCCGCTTTTTGCACTGTGCACCCCAGCACCGCCCAGGGATTCAAAATCAACTTCCTCGTGTGTGACCGATTTGATCACTTTGGGTCCGGTGATGAACATATGGCTGGATCCGCGGGTCATGATCACAAAATCCGTCAATCCCGGGGAATAAACCGATCCGCCGGCACAAGGTCCCAACATAACACTGATCTGGGGAATCACCCCGCTGGCTTGCGTATTGCGCCAGAACAGCTCTGAATAAGCCCCCAGGCTGTAAACTCCCTCCTGAATGCGGGCTCCCACAGAGTCCATCAAACCTACAACCGGAACTCCAGCATCCAGGGCCAGATCCAGGATCTTGGCCACCTTTTGCCCCTGAACCTCAGAGAACGATCCTCCCATAACAGTAAAATCCTGGGAAAAGACAGCTACCATCCGGCCATCCACTTTGCCAAAACCCACCACTACACTATCTCCAGGAATCTGTTTTTCATCCAACCCAAATTCCTGGTGGCGGTGGGTCATCAAAGCATCAACTTCCTGGAAGGAACCTTCATCCAACAGGGTCAGGACGCGTTCTCTGGCGGTCATTTTACCCTTATCATGCTGGGCCTTGATCCGTTGTTCCCCGCCTCCCATAGCAGCCTGTTGGCGGATTTCCTTTAATTCCGAGATCTGGTCCTTCCCTGTTGGTTTTTTAGCTTTAGCACCCATTGTGCCCTGCCTTCCGTATATTTTCGATCTTAATCTTTCCGGGTCGATTCTTTTTCTTCCAAAGCCATATAGATCTTATCTGCCGATAGGGGCAGATCCGAAAAACGGATTCCTACAGCGTCGTATAAGGCATTTGCAATGGCTGGCGCGGTTTGAACCATCACATGTTCTCCTACCCCTCTTGCACCCCAGGGACCATCATCTATCGGCGTTTCCACATAATCACCATGAATCTTGCGGGGGATATCGGCAATCGTCGCGATCCGGTAATCCACAAAACTGGGGTTGATCACCACCCCATCCTCATTGAATATCATGGCCTCATAAGCGGAGCTCATGCCGTGCACAGCGCCGCCCTCAATCTGGGTCATGATCAGATCCGGGTTGATAGCCCTGCCAACATCATAAACACTGGCAATATTGAGCACTTCCAGCTGGCCTGTTTCCAGGTCCACTTCCAAGTCCACTGCCTGGGCTCCCACCGTGTAATGGACAACAGCCCTGGTGCCCTGTCCGGTTTCAGGATCCAGGTTAGTAACATAGGTAGGCATAAAATGGCCCCGCCCTATTACCGGACCTCCCTTCCAGCCTTCAAAGTCGTCATTGGGCATTCCATAAATGACCATTTTATTCAGGGGTTGTTCCCGTTCAGATTTGAATGAGATTACAATGCCATCTTTAATGGTCAGATCTTCGATATCTTCATTCCAGGCATCTGCCACCGTCTCCAGGATCTGGAAGCGGGCATCCTCAGCGGCTGCCTTAACGGCATTTCCCATCGACCAGGTCAAGCGGCTGGCAACTGTCTGCCATTCGTAAGGACTGTACTTGGTATCTATAGGAGTCGAGACAGTTACTTTTTCATAAGGAACCCCCAGCACATCGGCCGCGATCTGGGCCGCTACAGTAAAGGCACCCTGGCCAATCTCCTGTCCACCGACTTCCACCTGGAGTGTGGCATCCTCATTAAAACGGACTACCGCGGCGCTGCCCGGATTGGGCGGCATGGCGGGTGCTTTCCACATGATAGCGATGCCTTTTCCACGTTTTTTATTGGGAGCGGTGGGCTCTTCCTTGATATCCCATTTAATGGCTTTAGTGACTTTGTCGATGCAAGCTTCAAGATCGATCGGGGTCATTTTCATCCCGGAAACAATCTCATCATCAGTTCGGACACAATTGAGGTACCGGAAATCTACCGGATCCATTCCCACCTCTTCAGCGAGACGGTCCATGATCTGCTCCAAACCCCAGTGGATCTCTGGCATGCCGAATCCTCTCATGGCACTGCCAACGGGAGTATTGGTATAGACACATAAAGAATCAGCTTTTACGTTTGGTACATCGTAGGGGCCAGTACAGGAATAACCCGCTGCCCGGGCGATATTCACACCATAGTCATTATAGGCCCCTCCGCCAAAGTAATAGG
>JAGHAU010000164.1 GCA_021161345.1 Anaerolineales bacterium
GTTGAGGTGGGGTTCGTGCTGGGTGTTAAAGCAGCGATCACACCCATGGGCCAGGCGATCTCATAAAGTTTCTTAACCTCATCCTTCTTGATGAATCCAACAGTTTTTACATCTTTAATGGATTCCCATACTGCTTTGGAAGCGAATTGGTTTTTGATCTTTTTATGCTCAGGGACACCAAAACCAGTTTCCTCTGCCGCCATACGGCCCAAACGTTCAGCGGCACCGTAAGCAGCCTCAGCCATGGCTTCACAAACACGATCCACTTCAGCCTGGGTAGCAAAACCCCATTTTTTCTGGGCTTCCCTGGCGCTGAGCACCATTTGTCGAGCCTGCTGTATAGAGCGTAAGTCTTTATCGAATTCTGGCATAGGATCGTTTTAAACTATAAATTGAAAATATCAGTCTTTCTGGTATGTCACTTCACCTAAAACACTAAGATGATCAATAACGGCCATAATCACTGCATCCACCGGCCGGTTTTTTGTAATATCAGTCTGCCTGCCGCTGGAACCGTGGGCAGTTAAAACAAGGTCGCCAATTCCGGCGTCCAAGGTATCCACAGCTACATAAGGTTTGCCAACCGGAACTCCGTCCACATCAGTCTGGCGCAGGATCAACAGCTTGCGGCCTTCGAGTGTGGGTTCCTTGATAGTTGATACCGTCGTTCCTATTACTTTGGAAATCAGCATGAAAAACTCCTGTAAATCAATTCCTGAAGGTAATCTCGCCGTCCACTTCCAGATGATCCAGCACTGCCATGATCACCGCATCAGTTGGTGTCTCTTTGGTGACTGGGGTCTGCCTGGCTGCAGAACCATGACAGGTCAGTACCAGATCCCCTATCCCGGCGTCCACTAAGTCAATCGCCACATATGAGGTACCGAGTTCCTTTTTACCAAAAGCATCAGTCTCCCGGCAGATCAAGAGCTTGGTATTCATGATCCTGCGGTTTTTGATCGTAGAGATAGTGCTGCCAACAATCCGGGCGATCTTCATCAATTTTCCTTTTAATAAGCCTTGACGAGTGCTTCAGCTTTCACTTTATCTCCATTGCCGGATTCCAACATACCTTGAACAATCTTCACACCGGCACTGGCACCCAGGCGGGTCGCGCCTGCTCTAACCATATTCTGAGCATCTTCAAAATCACGCACACCGCCAGAAGCTTTGACACCCATTTCCGGTCCGACAACCCTGCGCATCAGATTGATATCTTCCACAGTCGCCCCACCGCCTGAAAATCCGGTTGAGGTCTTTACAAAATCCGCTCCGGCTTCTTTGGAAAGCAGGCAGGCTGTAACTTTTTCCTCATCATTTAATAAGGCAGTTTCAATAATTACTTTCACTATGGCTCCCTGGCTATGTCCGACCTTTACCACTTCATTGATGTCATGGGCCACCTGGGTCAGATCGCCAGCTTTCAGAGCGCCAATATTGATAACCATGTCAATCTCTGTAGCGCCGTCTTTGAGGGCGGTTTGGGCTTCAAAAACTTTTACCTCTGGAGCAGAAGCTCCCAGGGGGAACCCGATCACTGTGCATACTTTCGCCTTGGCTCCTTGGAGCAGTTCAGCACAAAGTTTGACATGGGTTGGGTTAACACAGACAGAAGCAAAATTGTACTTTCTGGCTTCATAACACAGCTGGGCAATTTGGTCAGCTGTGGCATCAGGTTTCAATAAAGTATGGTCGATCATGCTGGCGATATTAGGATCCTCTGGGATACTTCCCAACTGGGAGGTCAGGCGTGAGGCCCCAGCACTGACAACTTCTCCAACCTTGTTGAAACAGGTATCAACGCAGACACCCTCTCCGCATTCAGTTGAGCAATAATCGCCCGCTGGCTGTTTGGTGCGGTATTCCGCTTCGTTCATTGCTACCAGCACTTCACGGGTGATGACTTCAACCAAATGTTTAACTTGCTCTTGTGTAGTATCCATATTATTTTTCGATCTCCATGATCTTATCGACTCGACGGGTATGACGATCACCGCCGAACTCGGTTTCTAGGAAGGTAGTAAGTATCTGCTTGGCCAGATTGGGGCCGATCAATCCAGCACCAAGGGTCAGCAAATTAGCATTATTATGTTCCCGGCTGTTATAAGCGGTTGCATAGTCATAACACATAGCCGCTCTAACACCCCGAACTTTATTGGCTGCCATGCAGCTGCCAATACCTGCACCATCGATCATCACACCCCGCCAGGCAGATCCGGAAGCAACCTGCTCCGCGACTTCTTTGGCAAAATCCGGGTAATCCACAGAATCCGTGCTGTTTGTGCCGCAGTCAATAACCTTGAAGCCATTTTCTTCCAGGTAAGCTTTAAGGTTTTCTTTCATCGGGAAACCGCCGTGATCTGCCCCAATAGCAACAACTTTTTGACCTGCTGGGGCAGGAACTGGGTTTCCAGCAGGTTCCGGAGTCAACCGGGAAGGCATTTCCCGCATGATTCCTGATACTACTTCATCAACTATTTTCTTCAGATCCGAATCGTTTATATTTGCCATATATTTCACTCTTCTTCCGACTTGATCGGAAAACGCTGGAATATTGCGGTTGGTGAAGATGCTGATGCTTTCAAGTTAGTATAAAAACGGAACCGGTCCGAACGGAATTCTGATTCCACGTACTCGATTACTCTGCCCTCAGCTGTACGGGTTTCTCTGTGGATGACCAACACAGCAGCAGGATGGCTCAATTCCATTAAGGCCGCCACCTGGGGTGTAGCAATCTCAGCTCCAATTTCTTGTTCCGCATGATCAGGCTTCATATTATATTGAACAGCCAAAACATCATAGAGGGATTCCCGAGAAAAATCGTGTTCAAGTATTCCCAGGCAAAAGGTATGCGGTAAATAAGCTCTTTCAATGGCAGCTGGTTTTCCATCAACAATCCGCAAACGATTCAAGAAAACGACTTCTGCACCCAACTGAATTCTGAGCACCCGGGCTAATAAGGGATCTGCCTGAATGATCTTGGCCTCAATTACCTTGCTGCCAACATTCTTTCCACGCTGGGCCATTTCCTGGGAAAAGCCGTACAGGAACTCAACGGTTTTTGGGAAAAGAGTCTCAGTCACAAAAGTTCCGACACCATGAACTGACTCAACATAACCTTTGACTGTCAGTTCACTCAGAGCATGACGAATAGTATTCCGCCCCACCTGATGCTGCTCACTTAAAGCATTTTCCGATGGAAGGCGAGCTCCAGGTTGGAGTTCTCCGGATTGGATCTGCTCCAAGATTGAGTTCGCTACTTGCTGATAAAGAGCCTTTGTCATTTTCTTTCCTGTACCTGATAGCAGTTCATTTTCCTACACTTTCCTACATGTTCCTACTTGTACCTACATGTTCTATTAGGAGTATACAAGATCAGGGCCAGCTTGTCAAGCGGTTATCTCCCCCTCTAAGAGCGGCTCTTTATGCGCCCCCTCACCACTGGTGGGGGTTATTTTCCATACTTTTCAAGTTATAAGGTTTTTTAAGAAATAAAAAATCAGAAAAATCACTTGGAGCTAAATTTCTGGAGATCAAGATGATCAAAATCAAAGTCAAGGTACGGCAACTCTTTTTCCAGGCGCTCTTTCCTGCCGTCTAGATACCAGTTGCACCAGGGATCATCCAGGTTATCAACATCAAAGCTGCGGTGGATCACGGCATAAAGATCAAGTTCTCTCCGCTTCATAAAGAGCGGGATCACCTGGAACCATTTACCTTCAAGATCATATTCTGAGAAATATCCCGGCAAGAATCCTGAAAGAAACTTGTTAGTGAACGCAGCAGGATCTTCCTGGCCCATGACCACAAAAAATAATACCAGGGCGATATCTTCCACAAACCAACTGTAGGAGCTGTCCCTTCGACTATGCTCAGGACAGGCGCTCTCCCTTGAGCGGCAATACATCAGTCCTACATCCTGAACCCTACGGCTATACTCAAGTTGCCTGGTAGAAGGGAAAAACAAAGGTTCTATAACGTGTTAATAAACATGGGTCCGCCAACTTAATTTATCCTCTAAAAGGTAACTATGGTTATGATATACTGGCTGCGTATGAAATTATATTCCAATGGATCGGGTTCCAAAAAGACTCCATGGGGGAAAATCATTCGGGGGCTGCTAATATGCACATTGGGGGTTGCTCTATTGGGTATTCCCCACTCTTCAGTTCTGGCACAAGGTGCCTGGGCTGAAAATTTTGATTCCTATTTATTAAACAGCCAATTGCATGGAATAGGCGGATGGAAAGGGTGGAATAACAATCCCATCTACGGGGCTTTTGTATCCAATACCCAACAGAGATCATCTCCTCACAGCGTTGAAATAACAGGTAACGCCGATCTGGTCCATGAGTACTCAGGGCATACTTCAGGTGAGTGGGTTTATACCGTATGGCAATACATTCCTGCAGCCTACTCCGGTGAGGGATATTTCATATTATTAAATACCTACAATGATAACGGTTCGAAGAATTGGTCTGTTCAGGTTCATTTTCAGTCTTCAACCAACAGCGTGATCTCCGATTATGACAACAGTCAGCTGCCCATAGTTCGAGGCAGATGGGTCGAATTGCGAGTTGAAATCGATCTTGATTCTGATCTGCAGACTTTTTATTATGACGGTCAAATTCTCTATCAGAACAAGAGCTGGCGGTCAGGTGTATCGGGCACCGGACAACCAGCGATCGAAGCGGTGGATCTCTATGCCAATAACTCCACCCCAATATATTTTGACGATCTGAGCCTGAAATCCGCGAGCTCAACGGTCCTATCCTCCTCTATAAATCCCTCCGAATTGGGTTCTGATGTCTTGTTGACTGCTACAGTCAGTTCACTTTCGGCGCTTATTGTTACGCCAGGGGGAACCGTCGATTTTTACGAGGGCGCGGTGTTAATAGGCAGCAATCCAGTCAATCCCAGCGGCCAGGCGTCAATTACTCTATCTGGGTTAAGCCTGGGACCACATACCATTACCGCAAATTATAATGGCAACGCGAATTATGCAACCAGTAGTGGGTCGTTTACCCAAACAGTAGTGGATACTGTGCCGCCAACCGTTTCAACTGTGAACTCCAACGCGGACACTGGCGATGGAATCCTTGCCCAGGGTGAGAATACAAACGTAAATATCTCTCAATTGTTGATCACTTTCTCTGAAAGTGTCCTTGATCCTGCTGGAGATTCTGATCCTGATGATGTTACAAATCCGAGTAATTACGGCCTGATCCTCGATCCAGCTGGGTCTGCAACACCGATCACCATCGATACTATTGCTTATAACCCAGGAAGCAGGACCGCTGTCGTCAACTTGAACAGCGGTGCCTCACTCGGACCTGGTAGCTATAGATTCACAATCCGGGGAACAACAACCATACGGGACGAACAAGCTAATCCACTGGATGGAAATGGTGATGGTACAGGCGCTGATGATTACATCCTAAACTTTAATATTCTCCCTGACCGGCTCCCAGATACTGGATTCCCACCCTCCCGGCAGTCACCTCTTCCCATCCAAAAAGAGTCAGAA
>JAGHAU010000216.1 GCA_021161345.1 Anaerolineales bacterium
CTTCCCTATTTAGGTTAGTTTGTGGTCCGTGTCAGATCTTGTGAGATAAATTGGAAGAAAATCCTCCATTAAAAAGACGGATATAAGTCACATGAAATCTGGCGACGTACAATTATACCTAGAAAGAAAATACAAGACGCGCATATGAATAAAAACCTATTGCTTACATTGAACAGAAACAATGTGAAAATTTAGTGTGAATAGAGTAGGAGGATGGGGCGGATTATTATTAATCGAGTCGCCAATCCATTTGATTTACTCTTTATTTCTGGTGTCATATATATTATTTTTAGGTGAGGAGTGCGAACCAGATTCAGTCATTGATGTCTTCTGACCAGCTATGCCTTCGAGTTTGTATCCAATAACCGGATCCCACATCGCCGGAAGGAGGATCTCCTGGTTTGGTTTCTGATTGTAAATAAACATAACCGCCAATAAAAAGATTTTCGATAAGGAAATATCATTCTATCATTTTGTATGTGTGATTGAGGGAATAAACCCGAGAGAGATTTTCAATGGAGATTTGAAAGTTCATTTTCGGAATCGAGATAAGGGACACAATCAAGTCTATATATTTGGCAAATAACCTTTGATGTGTTAAAATGCCATCCGGCAGAGCTGAATTTGTGGCTCTGCTGTGTCGTGTAAAAGAAGTACGCCTATAGGTAATAAAAATATGCAAATCGGAATAGTTGGGCTTCCCAACAGCACCAAAACAACCATTTTTAATGCTCTGACTCATAGTCAGGAAATCACAGCGGTGACCAGTTCGGGAAAGATTGAAGTGCACACGGCGATTGTGGATGTTCCTGATATCCGGGTAGATGAATTAAGTAAGTTGTTTAAACCTGAAAAAACCACCTATGCCCGCGTGCAATATAACGATGTTGCTGGTCTAAAAATAGGGTCCGGCAGGGATGGAAGTTTGAGCGGTGAGCTGCTGAATATTATTTCTCAAAGTGATGCTTTACTTCATGTTGTACGAGCTTTTGAGGATGACCGTATTCCACATCCTGAAGGAAATGTGGACGCAGTTCGGGATCTGTCAGCCCTGGATTTTGAGTTCTTGATCTCTGATCTGCAGATTGTCGAACGGAGGTTAGATCGGTTAACCCATGATCTAGATAGAAAAGGCACTTATCCTGAACGGTCTGTGGATCAAGCCGAACACGATGTATTGATAAAGATTAAAGAAGGCCTGGAAGAAGAAACTCCGATCCGGAGGCTGGAATTTTCCCCGGCAGAAGAGAAGATCACCCGAGGATTCCAATTCTTGACTGCAAAACCGGCCCTGGTTGCTTTAAATGTTGGAGATGAGGGCAGTGATAATCCGGCAGATTTTCCAATTGATCAGGGCCGCTCAGACGTGGTCTGTTTGCACGGCGCCCTGGAGATGGAAATAGCCCAGCTTGATAAGGATGATGCGGAATTATTCATGGCAGAATACGGTATCACCGAGCCTGGTTTGAACCGAATGATCCGCTTGAATTATGAACTCCTGGGATTACAATCCTTCTTTACTGTTGGTGAAGACGAAGTACGAGCCTGGACGATACCACAGGGAGCGACCGCTGTTGAAGCAGCCGGAGCGATCCATTCGGATCTGGCAAGGGGTTTCATCAGGGCGGAAGTGGTTAGTTATCAAGACTTGATCGATGCGGGTTCTTTGGGGGAAGTGAAGAAACTTGGTAAAACTCGTTTAGAAGGAAAGGACTATATTGTCCAGGATGGAGACATCCTAAACATCAGGTTTAATATTTAGCAGCTCTAAACATTCCGCTTTCTTTGGTGATTTTGATCGAGCCATTTTCCGAGATCCGGTTTTGAAGGAAAAGACGGAGTCGTTTTGTTCTGGGATCGGTTTCCTCCAGCTTTGTATAGGATCGAATGTAGCGGATGATAGGTTCAACCTGGTCTACAAGTAAGGTGTCTGGATATTCTATGAAGCGGATATTCCCGAATTCCTGCTGTAGAAGCTCTTCACCATTATACATACTGAATCTCAAAGTTGGCGTTCCCCAGGCGAGATCTTCTTGATCGGGGAAGAATCGTGATTTCCAATCCATGATTTCTTGCAAATGGGCCTGCCCGTTGGTAGCTGCGTATAGGCAACATCCGGGTTTTAACACACGCCGGATCTCCTTCAGTGCAGCGGGTATATCCGGAAGATGATAAAGCATGTGATTGGCGATTACAGCGTCAAAAACGCTCGCAGGGAAAGGAATTTCACATGCATCATGCTCAACATATCTAAATACTCCAGAACCTCCCAGGGTATTGCTTGCTTCCTGCAGCATGCCTTCAGAAATATCTGACAGGCTGATCTCCCAATCGGCTCGAATCTTGTTCCGGTTCTCTTTCCATAGATAACCCGGACCGCAGCCAAGTTCCAGAATCTTGCATTCTTGAGGAAAATCAAACTGGTTAAAAACCCAAAAATGCCACCCTGTTTGATTGGTGCTGAAGCGCTGGTGCAAGTAGGCCCGGGCGGACAGATTTGAGGAGTCTTTGTATTGATTAGTTCTTAAAAAATCAGGATCAGTCAATCCGGTTGGCATAGTTGGATGGGTGATGGATAAGATTGTTTAGGGAATCATAACCTGTTTTTCTGGACTGCGAAGTTTATTAAGTCGAGCTTGAACCAACATATTCAGCCCCATCTTCATCACTCCCTTGTCAAGAAATTCCTGGAGTTCTTGATTATCCTGGAATGACATGATACCGCGTTGCTGGTTTTTCCTGGTTTGTTTGACAAGTTGAGTCATTAATCGTTCGTAAATTTCTATGACTGGTTTTCCTGTTTTTTCAGCCAGCCCGATGGCTTTACCTGCAAGTCGTCCGCTTAAGGCAGCCGCATCCATGCCAACTCCTCTGGTCAGATCGATCAACCCCGCCGCATCGCCTACCATCAATATATTGCGGTCGCCAAGCCAGATGCGATCTTCTCCATCCATGATCATGCTGCTGCTGTATCCTTCTTTTTTCACTACCAGGACATTTTTCAAATTATACAGATCCTTGACATGATCAAAAAAGGCATCCAGGTGTTTTGTGATATCCCGATCATAACCTGTTCCAACCACCCAATAATCCTTTCCATCAGCGAGGGTTTTATTATAGATCCAGGCAAACATCATGTTATTGAAATCAATATTCCAGAATTGGTAAAGTTTATCAGGTTCAAGGTCGCCATCTGCAGTGAAGTAATAATTCAGGGCAGCTCCGCTGCTGCCTTTCTGAAAACCGCCATCATTTCGAAGCTGCTGGCGGATCACGGGTCTCATGCCAGTACCATCAACAAGGTATTTGGTCTGGATGGTTTCCGGCCCGTTTTTACCTTCGAGTATTACTAGAATTCCATCGTCATTTTCTTCAAAGGATCTATATTTGCAGCCATCCCAGAAATCCGCTCCGTAGGATTGAGCTAATAAACAAAGCCACTCATCAAACGTATCCCGCATAAAATTTATCATAGGGAATTTCCCCTGTAAGACCTTTCCGTTAGGGAACCGCATTTCGGTCTTGGTGAGAGTATTGTTGCACAACCGTTCAGGGGGGATGGAATCTCCGATGATTTTTTCGAAATACGGGAACTGGATACCTGAGCAGGGTTTTTCACGAGGAACTTTGAACTGTTCAACCAGGAGAGTCTTGAGATTCTGCTGAGCGCAGAATTTAGCTGCTACGGGACCTGCGATTGCTCCCCCAACTATCACGACGTCATATGTTTTCATCTCGGATCCCTTAAAGGATAAATAAAACCGGCTTCCTGTTTGATTAGGAAACCGGATATCTTATTGCGATATAGCTTTGGATTTTCTTTACCTGCAAGAATCAGATTCCTGAAAATAATTGCTCTTTTCGCAGATCAGTTCATCTTCATCATTCACGGTGCATTCTTCACGGTTATTATATTGAAAAACAGCTCCATCCCCAAGGATTTCCACTTCATCCTTGATTGCGATACAGTCATCAAGAAATGCAAAAGAAAAATGGTAATTATAGGAAACGATCTGGAAACCTCCATCCAATTTGATAAACGAATAAAATCCGTCGGGACAGGATTCGCAATCGAACTCACCAAAATTGGTTACTACTCCGCAAACTGTGATAGTGTCTCCTTCCTCATCTGGAGTGACAGAGTTCGGGTTCCTGCAGCCGCCCTGGTATATTCGCAATGTTGGTGTTGGCGGAATGGCAGTGTCTTCGATGGCGATAACTGTCATAGTAGGATCTGGACTTGCTATTTCTTCAACAGGTGGTTTTTCGCCAGTAAGGATAAAATTAATTCCATCCTTGGTCGCAAAGAGCATTACCGACATCAATAAAACTGCGAAAACGGCGGATATAGTCATATTGGATAAGCGGTCTTTACGAATTATCGTTCGCGATGCATGTAGAAATGAATAGATCCCGCCAATTGGAACAAATGAAAGCATAAAAGCCCCGATTTTTTTATTCGGGGTGGAATCTCTCTTCAACGATTGTTCTTCAACCGCCCAGAGACCTATCATCACCCGGGTTAATACCTGGGAAACGATTGCGGCAATTATTATATTCTTTGTAGTTCCTGCATTTAAGAATATTGGTAAGGTTGTGATTGCTATGTTAATGCCCCAGAAGAAAATCAACAAAAGCATCATACTGAGGACTGTTTGCTCGGGGGGAATATAAGAGTCTACCTGCGGGGCTTTGATGATCCTGGGAGCTTCCTTTTCTTCACTGTCTCCGTTCCCGGTTCTGTAACCACAGAAGGGGCAGGACGCAGAATTAGGTGGTAGCTCCTTATAACACTCGGGGCAGTATTTCATCATATTCATAGATAATTTCAGCCTGCTAATAATGAAAAGATTATAACTCTGAGTATAGCACGAACAAATATTGGGGAAGGCTTAATGTGTTTACTGTTTTGTAAGAGGAGCGTCGACTTAGGTCGCTCTTGTTGTCTATTTTGATAAGAAGAAGATCACCTGGTATGGGTTTTGAAAATTTGAAGCCATTCGCTGGAGACATAGTCTGGTGAGAATTTGGCCCTTGCTCTCTGGTTTGCCCAGGCGAGAATTTCTTTGTCCTTGGCCGCGTTGGTGCATAAACGAGCGGGAGAAGGTTTGATATGGACCCGGGCAAGATCCAGTCTGTCTGAATCCCAGCAGATCTGCACGGTTAGCTCGGCCTCGGTTTCGCCATCTGTATGGTCTCTGCAGGCAACTTGCAGTATTTGAAGTTGTTCTAGGCTGACCCCGGGATATCCCCGAAGCAGTTCGCCAGCCAGCACGGCTCCACGCTGACCATGGCCCGGATCCCTGGCTTGATTGTGGCGGCAGGCATCGTGAAAGATTGCAAATAGACTTATAACAGTTAGATCCCCGCCTTCGATCTCGGCTAATCTCAAACCGTTCTCGAGCACTCTGGCCCAATGGCTGAGGCCGTGGACGCCATCAGGGTTTAGCTTGTATTGGAGAGATATTTTTGATAGAAGAGGTCCAAGATTCATGTTAAAAGAATAAGAAGCTTATAATAATTTGGATAGTGATAATCCTGGAATTGTTTTATCCATTAGTATAGCATGTTAGGTCCAATCGATGATGGAGCTTAATCTTTGAAGCTGGGCAAGGAGATTTAAATGGGATTTCACCGCGGGGGATGGTTTTCTTATATCCGGTATGATGATCAGATCGAAAAACCTGGAATAAATAAAGAATTAATGTCTAGGGTATGGGAATTTGCACGCCCGTATTGGTTCCAAGTGGCATCGTTGCTCATTACTATCCTTGTCATATCTGGGATCAGCTTAATATCGCCACTTCTTTACAGGGATTTAATTGATAACGCGATTCCAAATCAAGACTTTGGAAGATTGAATTGGCTGGCGCTGGGCATGATTGCTATTCCGTTATTAAATGGCCTGATTGGGGTATGGCAGCGACGTCTTAACTCATCGATTGGCGAAGGGGTCATCTACGACCTCAGGCGGAATTTATATAGCCATCTTCAACGCATGTCATTGCGTTTTTTTACCGGAACCCGCACTGGCGAGTTAATGTCCAGGCTCAATAATGATGTCATCGGAGCCCAAAGGGCGATTAGCAATACTCTGGTAACCATTATCTCGAATGTTGTCACCCTGGTTGCGACGCTCATTATTATGATTACTCTGGAGTGGAGGCTTACATTACTCGGTTTAGCTATCCTGCCTTTATTTTTCTTTCCTGCCCGTAGAGTAGGAAAAATTCTCAGAGATTTACGCCGTCGCTCCCTTGAGCATAACGCAGAAATGAATGCCAGTATGAATGAAACCTTAAATGTAAGTGGTGCATTACTGGTAAAGCTATTTGGTCGTGAAGATCAAGAATTAAATCGTTTTGGAAATAATGCAAAAGAAGTAAGGGATATTGGGATCAGATCCGCAGTTGTAGGTCACTGGTTTTTTATGCTTTTGAGCGTGGTCAGTGCAGTGGGTTCAGCAGTGATTTTTTGGATTGGAGGCCACCTGGTATTAAGAGGTGAATTCACTATCGGGACGATCGTTGCTTTTGGTACATATTTATCACAAATGTATGGACCATTAATGGCGCTAACCAACGCCCAGGTTCAATTTGCAGAAAGCATGGTCAGTTTTGAACGTGTATTTGAAGTATTGGATGTGCCTGTAGAAATTAAAGAGACTGAGGATCCAATTACGAGTCCAATAATTGATGGATTGGTTAAATTCGATCGCGTTTCATTTGGTTATTATGCTGCCGAAGGAGAAAAAATTGGCCTGGATGAGATCGCCAGATTATCTTGGAGGGGAAATACAGAAGCATTCCTGAAGAGAGGGGAAGATAAACCTTCTGGTGGATTGACGGATGATGATCGACCAGGTTTGTTGAGGTTTGCTTTAAATGATGTCTCTTTCGCGATCAATCCTGGGGAACTGGCAGCTCTGGTTGGTCCAAGTGGAGCTGGAAAAACTACGGTTACCTACTTGCTGCCCCGATTATATGACCCAAGTTCCGGTAGTATTCTGATAGACGGACATAATATTAAAGGGTATTCTCTGAAAACCTTGGCAAATACTATTGGAATGGTTACCCAGGAAACTTATTTATTTTACGATACTATCCGGGCAAATTTGTTATACGCTAAACCAGAAGCAAGTGACTCGGAAATTATTAGTGCGTCCAAGGCTGCCAATATAGATGAATTTATTCGGGGTTTGCCAGATGGTTATGATACTGTGGTTGGAGAACGCGGTTACAGACTGAGTGGCGGTGAGCGCCAGCGGATTGCAATCGCCAGAGTGGTGTTAAGGGACCCAAAAATCCTTATCCTAGATGAGGCAACTTCCAGCCTGGATTCACTCTCAGAAAAGTTAATTCAAAACGCTCTGGAAGAGATAATGCGAGATAGGACCAGTCTTGTAATTGCCCATCGGCTTTCGACAATATTGGCGGCTGACAAAATCCTTGTCATGGACAAAGGAAAGTTGGTCCAGCAGGGCACTCACCAGGAATTACTAACCCAGGATGGGCTGTATCAAACTTTATACGAGACCCAATATAAAATCTAGGTCAATATTTGTAATGGTAAACCCAAGAATTTTCATCAGGGCCAGGAAAAATTTGGTGACTGAAAGAACCGTTTAAAATAGGCTTGCCCTAAGTTTGTATTTAAAATATTCCTCATTGTTTTTGCTTATTAACTTTGAACTTATAAAGAGCTCCTGATTGCCTGGTAGATGATGTTTGTTTGATATCAGTTTTAAAAAATGATTATGATATGCTATAGGCAGAAAATTACCCATTAGTTTTCGGTTGGCGGGTATTGTGAAATACAGATATTCTGATGATCTGAACCGCGAATATGTTGTTCAGCAGCCGAAAACTCCGCTCCCCTGGATAAATTACCCTGGGAATGAAAAATACTTCGGAATCATCTCAAATTCAGCAAGGGGGCACTCTTTTTATCAGGATGCACGGTTGAGGCAGATAGGTTGAGAAAATTCACTAGAAGAGGGTCATGACCGTGAATCGATTCCTGAAAAGAATTCTTGGCGACCGATTGAAAATTGATTGGAAGATCGCTGTTGTTACGATTGTCAGCACTCTTTTGATCATGATTGATTATTATTACAGCCCAACTTTATAGAATTATTTTGACAGTATACTGCTTTATGTAGCGATACCATTATTGATCACTATGCTGATATTTGGAGAAAATCCAAAATCATTGGGATTCACTTTCGGAGATTGGAAAACCGGGTTGTTGTTGACAATCCTGGGGCTGCTTTTTATGGTTCCTGTCATTTGGTACCTGGGTATAAAAAATCCGGGTTTGATGAATTATTATGGTAACTCCCAAGAAGGCTTGATCTGGAAGAAAGCGCTGGAGATCTTTGGTTGGGAATACTTGTTCCGGGGATGGATCTTATTTAGTTATGCCAAAAAATATGGCTCTGACGCGCTCTGGATCCAGGCAGTGCCATTTGCGATAGCTCATCTCGGCAAGCCTGATGTTGAGACATTGTCCACGATCTTTGGTGGATTTGCTTTTGGGTGGGTTGCCTGGCGGACAGGTTCATTTTTCTATTCGTTCTTGATCCACTGGTTCATCGCTGTTTTGATCATCATTATCTCTTCTGGAGTTTTTGGATGATCTTATTTTTGGCGAACAGAAAATTCAAACAGATTTTATCGGAGACGTAATGGGAATAAGGGTGTTAAACGCAGTTGCTCAAGGGGGAAAAACTGAATGGGCTGTCACTCAGGCACGTCAGCGTGCTGCCGGATTAGCAAAATCTCCTTATGTGCTGCTTCCTTCCAGAACGCAGGTGGATGATTTTAAACAACGGCTTGCCAACCAGGGAGGTACGATGGGCGTCTACCTGGGAACGTTCCAGGACATATGCCGGGAAATCCTGGACAGGTCAGAGATCAACTTGATCGTAATATCTGAAACCGCACAGGTCAAATTACTGCAGTTGATTGTTAAAAACCTTCCCTTGAATTATTTTCGAAAGATCAAGCATAAACCCGGTTTTTCTCCGACACTGCTTGCTATTGTCAGAGAATTAGAGGCCGGGATGATAGAGCCAGATAGTTTTAAGGCTGCGGTGCAGGAGATGGATAGGGATGGACGATTAAGGGAGCTGGCCCTTGTTTATCAAGAGTATAGGGATCGACTCCTCAAATTTAGTTGGGTAGACCCTACCGGATTAGTTTGGAGAACCGTTGATATCCTTGCTGATCACCCAGAAGTATGTCCGGAATGGGACTCATTAATTGTTGATGGATTTGACGACCTTTCTCCTGTTCAAACCGATTTGATAAACTCATTGGCTCGACTTCTTCCAGATGTTACGGTTACTATTACGAGAGCAGCTGATGGCTCTGAAAGGCCGCTTGTACATAAACGATTTAATCACTTACAGGCAGAACTGGAAGAAGAGCAAGAGGTCGAATTTATCACCATAGATGAAAAGAAAAAAGACGAAATAAATGTTTTTGAGAAGCTGGAGAATATTTTGTTTTCCAGCAGCCTTGAAGAACCTCTGACAGCTGGGGAAAGAATCAAGATGGTTGCAGTACCTGATAGAGAAGCAGAAGTCAGGACGGCTTTTCGATGGATCAACAAGCTGATCTCTGCAGGTCATGTCGAACCCGGACAGACTGCCTTGATCATGCGCAACCTGGAGCCATATCGCAAACTAATCAATAAGGTTTCCCGGGAATATCAACTTCCGGTCTTTATTATGGGCGGGCTTCCGCTGGATGAGAATCCAGCTATCGCGGCAGTTTTAAGTTTGCTGGATCTGGCAAGCACAGGTAAAAATGGGTTGATCTGGCATGATGTGGTATCTCTCTGGCAATCCCCGTATTTTGATTGGAGTTTACTTTCTCCTGTAAATGACCAGGAAAATCATCGTCGCTTGCATTCGAGAGAAGCAAAGCAACTTTCCGAAATCGCCAGATGGGGGAGTGTAATTAAGGGTTTTGATCAGTGGAAAGAGGCATTTGAAAGATTAATTGGAATTTATGCAGAAAATAGTGATCGTACCAGCCGCAGCTCAATTCCGATCCAGATCCCTACGAGTGATTCGGCCGAAAAGCTATGGAAGAAGTTTGAATCTTTTGTTGACTTGATAACGCCACCAGAAGATGGCTTGGCTGTAGAAGAATATCTGCTTTGGGTTGAAAACCTGCTTGGAGATTTGAATGTTGAAGAAGATAGGACCAGGGGGTTGAATCTCTTTCGGATGGCGCAGGAAGGCGGTCTGGATCTTTTTCAGCGGGATTGCCAGGCCATAAAAAAATTGACAGAGTTGTTCAGGGACCAAATTTGGTCCGATCTGATGTTTGGATTAGAACCAACCACTTTTAAAAACGTTGTAGGTGATCTTGGATCTCAAATCAAACGTATATCCTATCGAATATCTCTCGAAGATGGGCATCAGATAGTTTGCGCGGATTGTACTGAAGTAAGAGGCATATCATTTCAAGCAGTTGCCCTGGTCGGTCTGGCAGAGGGAGAATTCCCAGGTACGATCAAAGAAGATCCATTTTTGAGAAATGAAGACCGTTCAAACCTCAAGGATACGTTTGGATTTCCAATTCGTTTATCCACTGAAAGTGCAGAAGCAGAATTCTTTTACGAAGCCGTTACCAGGTCTTCCGAGTGGCTTCTCATAACGCGACCAAGAATTGCTGATAATGGAGCGCCCTGGCAGCCTTCTCCTTACTGGGAAGAAATATTAAGGACGACAGATATAATTCCTGAGATGAAAACCAGCCGCAGTGTTCCGTCATTGGAGGTTGCCGCTTCATGGACCGAGTTGTTTGAAGTGATCGCTGCTGTTGGGTCGAAAGACCAAAAAGGGTTATTGGGAGAAGCAAGAGAACTATATCCTGATTTCTCCACTCAAATAGCAAAAGTTGAAAACGTGATCTATAACAGGTCGGGTAGGTCGGATATAAACGATCTGAGATATGACGGTGGGCTGGAACATCTAGGTAAGGAACTGTGCATCCGCTATCCGGAAGAACATGTCTGGAGCCCCAGCCGATTAGAGAATTATCAGACCTGCCCCTATAGTTTTTTCGTGAACAATCTATTGGGGTTAGAAAAGGCTGAACCTCCCCAGGAAGGACTGGATGCGCGCCAGCTGGGAAATATCTATCACCATATCATGGAGGATCTTTATCTGGAAGTTGGAGCTGATTATGACATTCAAGGATTGTTGGCATCATTACCGGATGTGGCCCGGAAAGTATTCGACGAAGCTCCAACCAGGGAAGGATTCCGGAAAACAGCCTGGTGGCATCATACCCAGCGGGAAATATTGACCAATATCCAGCACTCAATTATTGTCCTGGAGGGGATGGACGTATCCTTCCGGTTCTACAGGGCGGAGCAGAAGTTTGGCATCAGGAACGATTCAGCTTCTCAGCTGGATATTGAAGTTGAAGGGAAAGGGACATACCATCTTCGAGGATTGATCGATCGAGTGGATATTAATGATCGGGGAAATCTGAGGATCATAGATTATAAAACCAGCAGTCCATTTGGTTTTGATAATCAGGCTGTCCGGGAAGGCAAGAAGCTGCAGCTTCCGCTTTATGCACTGGCCGCCCAGAATGGTCTGCAGTTAGGTGATGTCCAGGAAGGGTTTTATTTCCATGTTAGGTCTTCCCAGCCAAGCAGTTTTAAGATGTCATCATTTTGGAATAATGGCGAGCGGGGACCTCAAGTTGCAATAAATAATTCAATAATCAAAGGGTGGCAGGCAGTTAATTCAATTCAAAAAGGCAAATTCTCTCCCCATCCTCCGGGAAATGGCTGTCCAGTATATTGTCCGGCAGTTGACTTCTGCTGGCACTATAAACGTCAGACTTGGTGATTAAAGGTAAATGATGATATGTTGAAGAAATCTATCCTGAACCAGCTTGATCCCAGCCCGGAACAGACCAAGCCCATTCTCCAGCGGAACCAAGATATTGTTGTTACGGCAGGCGCGGGAACTGGAAAAACCCGTACACTGGTCGCGCGTTATCTTTCCTTACTGGAAGAGAATGTCCCTCTAAGGGAGATCGTTGCAATCACTTTCACGAAAAAGGCAGCCCGGGAAATGAGAAATCGGATCCGGGAAGAGGTTCGGATCTATCTGCATCGTCCAGACCTGAGAGAAGATGAGCAACGGTATTGGCGGGATATATATGAAAACCTGGACGCTGCAAGGATCAGCACAATTCACAGTTTGGCGACTGATATCCTGCGGCAGCATCCTGCCGAGTTGGGGTTAGATCCAAAGTTTGAACTTCTTGATGAAGGGCAAGCTGCTCGCCTCAAAGCGAGAGCTGTTGAAGCTGCTCTGGCATGGGGTTCTGAAGATTCTGACGCTGCAGTTATCTTTCCACTCTATGGAGACTGGAAGCTCCGCAGGGTTGTCAGTGAATTATTATCTAAGAGGCTGGATATTGGTTGTGCCCTGGATAAATCACCTGATGATATTTGGCAACTTTGGGAACCGTATCTGATCAAGCCGCTACAGTCATTTGTAGATGATCGGGAAGTAATCTCCGCGATGGATGAGTTCCTGGAATACGAGACAAATGGCATTCTTGAACGGGCACATGCGAACGGGGATTTGTTCGCAGACGACTTGCGTATAGTTATAAATAATTGGAAAAAGATCAAACAAGCGCGGAAATCATCGGATTGGATAACGATATCCCGATGCCTATCTCCGCTAAGGATCCATCTTAAACAGAAGGGTAGAAAGGATAATTGGGCACCTGGAAATCCTCGAGAGCTGATTAAGTTAATCCAACCGATTTTTGATAATAATATTGCCTTTGATAAACTGGATCTGGCATTAGATCAGAAACTGGCCCGGGATATCATCCCGGGAGTTAAAGCTGTTTTCCAATATGCAAACCAGTGGTATGACACAGCTAAAGATCAGTTGAACGGATTGGATTTTGATGATTTGGAAAATTTCTCACTTAAATTATTGAAGGATTTTCCATCAGTAAAAGAATTTTGGCAGGAAAAGATCAGCGCCTTGTTAGTTGATGAATACCAGGATATAAATAATCGCCAACGAGAGCTGGTGAATACGCTGAATGGCAATGGAAAAAGACTATTTATCGTAGGTGATGGGAAACAGTCAATTTACAGGTTCCGGGGTGCTGACGTAGCCGTATTCCGCCAGGAACAAGAAACCATTTCTCTGGAGGGAAGCAGCTTCCAGTTAGCGACCTCCTATAGAGCTCACACCAAACTGATCAATGATTTGAATTCATTGATGGGACCTGTTTTGGGATTAGATACATCTCTGCCCTATGTTGAACCTTTCGCCCCGCTTTCACCCGGCAGGATTGGACTCCCTCGTTATGGAGGGCAGCCTTATATCGAACTGCACCTGGCAGCAGGAACGAAGGCAGACGGAGCTGGAAGAACTGCCGCTGAGGCAGTGGCTGCACGTATCATAGATATAATTGAGAGATCAAAATCGAATGACTCTGAAGATCCTGATCGAAAATTGAAATATGGAGATGTGGCTGTTTTATGCCGGGCGTCCGGTTCCTTCCCTGTTTTTGAATCTGCCTTTGAAAAAGCAGGAATTCCTTACCTGACAATTGCCGGACAGGGTTTTTACGATCGTCCAGAAATCAGGGACCTTCTCAACGCGCTTACGGCATTTGCTGATACTCAAAATGATCTGGCGGTTGCAGGATTGATGCGCTCGCCAGTAATTGGATTAACAGATGATGCCCTGCTTTTGTTCAGAGATCTGCAGCGGGAGAAAAAAATATCATCCTTGTTTGAAGCGGTCAAAGATAATATTCAGTTTTCCGATGGGGAAATCAGTGAACGGGCAAAGTATCTGGTTATCGTGGTGGAAAAATATTCAAATTTGGTGGGCAGGATCTCTGCGGCAGATATCCTGAGTCGTTTTCTTGAGGAATCTGGATATCTGGCTGCATTGGCAATGGGAGGGCATCACAGAAATATCCAGAACATGAGAAAATTGGTTTCAGATGCCCAGAATAGCGGCGTTGTAAGTGTTCCTGATTTCCTGAATACAATAGCTGAATTGAAGAAAGTTACTGTCAGAGAAGGCGAAGCATCCTCTGTCGCCGAAGGCTCAGTGCAAATTATGACTGTGCATCAGGCCAAAGGCCTTGAATTCCCGATCGTTATTTTGGGTGATGCTTCAAAAAAAGATCGATTTGGTCGTGACATTCTAATCGATCCTGTCCTGGGTATTGTTCCTCCTTTGAGTGATACGAGGATTGTTGAAAACGATCCAAAACTTCCTTACCTGGTGACAGCCTCATCTCTGGCTTACGAAATAGCCCTGAAAGAAGAACGGGCAAGGGATGAAGCCGAGTCTAATCGTTTGTTTTATGTGGCTGCAACCAGAGCCCAGGAATTATTGATCATCAGTGGTGTATTGGGGAAATTGAATAAAGATCAGGCTTTGGGAAAAATGGGAGGGTGGCTAGAGAAAATTGCTCTGGTTCTTGGCTTGAGAGATCTTCCTCTGAAATTTCGAGTCGATGGAAATTCGATCTATAAATACGAAGTGAAAGAAAATGGGATTGAAGCAAATATCACTGTTTATGAAAACCGGTTCGATTTTGGTTTGGTGAATAAATACAAAGAATTTATAGTAGACCCGGTCCCTGTGATAGGGAAAATCCCAAACCTGCTACCAGAACAACCCCGACCATTTATGGAGAAGGAAAAACTTATTTCCGGTTTATACAGGGCAACTTCTAGGGGAGAGAAGCTAGCTGCTCCGGCGAGAATTGTTGGTGATGTTGTCCATCGAGCTTTGCAGCTGTGGAAATTTCCAGATCAAGGAGAAAATGAGTTCATTGACTGGGTGGCTGCTGAACTGAAAAGCCAGGGTGTTATCAGAGAAAGAGAAATTAAAAACGGCTACCGCCGAGTTAAAAATATTCTTGAACGTTTTCAAGGCCATGAGTTATTTATTCGGATGGATTCAGCTGAAAAGCTTCTGCACGAAATACCATACAGCGTTGGTGAAAGTAATGAACCATATCAATCTGGAGTTATCGATGCGATGTTCCGAGAATCGGGGCGCTGGTTCATTATTGAATTTAAAACTGATGAGATTAGAGATATGCGGAGATTTGATTGGGTTTGGCAGAACGAAGATTATCAACAGCAAGTTGAAAAGTATATCCGGGCTGCAGAATTGGTATTAGGGGAAAAACCAGAAGCAATTTTATGCTTCCTGAATTATGAAAAACGGATTCATCTGGTTGATGATCAATGGTGAGTGCGGAAGATGTTTTGACTTCAGTCCAGGCAACTCCTGCACAAATCACTCCTCCTGCAAGGCAGTATAAGATCCTTCTCGTGATGATCCTCCTGTTCACAGACTGGAATTATTTAACCTGATCAATCCAACTCGAAATACTTGAATTTTTTCTTAAGAACAGGTTTTGCTATTTTCTGAAACAGATCCCTTATATGATCATCCATGCTCAGATATATGACCTGCCATCCCTGGCTTGCGAGATCCACTGTTTCCTGGACCAGGGATGTTCTACGGTTCCAGTCTGAATGCTGGAAGGCGTCATCGAGGATAATAAATAGAGGTTCCCCTCCGCTGACGTGTGAAGCAATGCCAAGCCTGAGAGCGAGCTGGATCTGTTCCCTGGCTCCCGTACTCAGATCCCGGAGGGGATATTCTTGATAAGGGTCCCTGACATAGATCTGGTCATCGATCAGGTTCAAACTTTGATATTTGCCGGTCAGTTTATTCAATAAACTTGAAACTTCATCGGTATTGAGGTTTTCAAGGATCTTTTGATCCTCTTCCTCTTCGATTTTTCTGAGAATTTCCGAAAGGCCGATTTTAGCTACAATTTCTGCAGTGAGATCTATATGAGATTGGCAAAGTTCATCCCGCTTTATCCGGAGATGGTGAAGCACTTTTCTCCAGGGTGTAGAGATTTCATCTCTGGTCCATACAACGGCACCAGCCTTTAAAGTATCAAGGTCCGTTTGGTGTGATCTGATAACAACTTCAAGGTTGGACACTTGGGTTTTTATGTCTTTTAAATTTTGTGAGCTGAATTCAATATCTTGAGGGGTGCTGAGGTATTCGTTTTCTTCAATATCAAATTTGGCTAATTTTAGTCCAAGATTAGAGATCTCTGCATCCAGAGCAGCTGTTTTGTCTTTATAGGCTTCAAGGTTTTTTTTCCAGGATTTTTCCGGAATACTTTCTCCTGTTATGTCCTGGAAGGATTCCTCGATCCATTGTTGATCTGTTTCTATTTGAAATTCTAATTTTCCTAATTCTTCTTGCATGGATTTGGCTCTAAGGAAGTTTTCCCTGAGTTTGTTTTGCTCTGCTCTCAGGCCAGTGATACCTCTTAAGGATTGGCCGAATTTATCCTGGAAAGAACCCCGTATGGTCTCTCGTTCTCCAGCGTCAGAAGCATATTGGGTTCCTTTGAACAGCTGAATGCCAAAATATACCAGCGTTATTCCACCCACGCCGGCTGTTATTATTCCAGCCAAGTATAAGTACGGCCAGGAAAGGATATTCTGCAATGCTGTTGCTATTAAGCCAATTGTGAGCAGAGCTCCTCCGGCCACAAGTAGGATGATTTCTGGCAGCCTTTTCTTCTCTAACTCATTTATTTCCCAAATATCCAGGGCCGATTCCAACCAATGATAATTTTCAACGTCAGCCTGGGAGGATTTGAGTTTCTCGTTAAGTTTTTTCAGATTGGCTTTTAGTTTCTTATGGTCTCGAACTCGATCCCGGAGAGACAAGTAGCTATCATCAGATATCTTGTTTCTTTCCAGGCGCAAATCCCCTTGTTTTTTTGATAGCAAATAAGCCTGGTGTTTTTGAGCCTTTAGCTGCTGAGTTAATTGCAGATCCAGGGCTTCAATTTGTATTTCAATTTGTCGGACTGGGCCCCGGGAATATTTTTCTTCAATCAGTTTGAGCAAATTCTCGACGTCCTGCAGTTCTTCCTCGAGATCATTCCAATCACTGATTTGGCCCTGGTTGTTTCCCCTGGGTTTTTGATCGATGATCTGGGCCTTTTGAACTGTCGTTTGAATGCTGCCCCGAATCTGGTCCAATAGGACCTGGCTGGTTAATGCGTTTTTTAGGATATCCCTGTCCACGCCGCCGGGACTGGCGCTTGATAAGGCCAGCTCTCCACCTTTGACGACCAGAAGCCTGGCCATATTTAGAGGTAAACCTCTTTCGCTTTCGCTCCAGTAATCCTCGATCTTTTTCGAACTGGAAGGCGAAAACACCGTTGCTTGATCTTGCAAGCCTTGGAGATGGATCGAACCTTCTGGATCAATGTCTCTTAATTTCCAGGTTTTGGCATGGCGGAAAATGGATTGAAGTATGAATTCGGTTAAATATGTTTTTCCACTTTCATTGCGGCCGTAAATCAAGTTAAGAGTGCCTAGTTCAAGCTCGAGGGAACTGAGCGGACCGAGTTTTTTGATCTTGATGTTGTCAATTTTTATGGCCACTATTTTCCCCCGTGGATGATCTTTAGCGCTTGATCAAGAATTTGCATTTTAGTTGGAGAACCCGGGGCATCTGACCAATCAAGGTCCTCAACCCAGGTCTTGACTTTATTAGATATCTCAATTCGATCCGGATCAATATTGTGAATCAGCTCTGTAAGGTCCGGATCCTTGCCTTTATAGAAAGAAAATCCCGAAAAAACCTTTTTGATAGCGTCAAGAATTTCCTGTCGATCAAGACCTGACGATCCTGATATCTGAACCCGGACCTGAGTTTTGTTTTTCCAATCTTTGGGAAGGTCCCAGCTCTTGATTCTTGTGTTGATCTCTATCAGAAGTTGATCCAGGCCATTTTCAGAAGGGAGTAGGATAAAACGCTCGTCAAAATATAATAGGGGGGAATCGACTAAATACGGCTTGACTTCCCCTCGATCCGTATCCAGGATTAAGAATCGGCGCAGGCCGGTTTCAGAGATGTCGAGTGGGCAGGGCGATCCAGGATAGTACAGGTTATGATCGCTCTGCGCAAGGTGGATATGTCCCAGGAATACCAATTCAGGCTGGTAGATTTCCAGATCAGTGCGGGTTAGCGGGAGATAAAGGCCTTTTTCATAAGGGTCTGGTGTATTTAGCCCTGCGGTCCAATCTCCATGACTCACAAAGACCCAACGTTGGCCCTGGAGTTCTTCTGCGAAAGGAGCGATGAGCTCACCCATTGTCTTGTTTTCCTGGTATGGAAGGAAGAGGATCTTCCGGGAATCATTAAGGAGCTGCAACGTAGGTTCGGAAAAGACTCGTAATCCTTCACCTAGTAGAGCTTTATGGCTGAGTTGCTGATCGTGATTTCCCGGGATGATCACAGTAGCCATATCCCCCGTTCTGCTGGAGCGGTACAATTCTTCAAATTCGGCAAAGTTTGGCAAATCCTTATCGAATAAATCGCCCGCAATCACCAGCAGCTGGACATCATTATCTTTGCATTGCTTAAAGATGTTCGCCAGTGCCTGGAAACGCTCCGGGTTTTTTGACTGGGTCGTTAAATGGCAGTCAGCTGTGAAAGCGATTTTCATATATAAAATCTCCAATTCTACCTTCTGTCTATATTGTACTTTATGACTGCCAGGTTCCCTCAATCTCAGCCTTTGGGGGAGGATTAAATACAAAACAGGAGCTAATATTGGTAGAAATTAGCTCATGTTTGTAGAGATTTGTTATTTTCTCGAGAAGATTTTATTCTAAAAAATTAAGTGATCCAGAATAGATTGGTAAATATATTCCACCCTGTTACCAAAGAAATATAATAGTACAACCAGAAGTACAACGACAAAGGAAAATATCAAGGCATATATCAGGATTCCTTCTCCGAACTCGGTCCCCATGTTTTTTTGATTGTTTTTTGGAAAAATACATGAATTCCCGGAAAAATCAATGAGTCTGATAATAATAAGGCATTTATGATTATCCAAAACATACTCTTGCTATAGCACTTTTGGACAGTTCTCATGTTTAAAGTAACGTTGGGGATAAAAATGAGCGGCAGCAAAATGGTCAATAAGAAGGACAGAAGAAATATATTCCAGGTATGCCATCCAAATTAATTTTAGAAAAAAATATTCCACGGAAATGACATGAGGGTTCGGAATCAGTAGGCCTTACTCTCCTTTAGTGCTGGTTTTTGCTGGAGATCGTTTACCTGTGATAGTATCAATCCTTACTTGCCAAGTTTTTGTCTTGCGGATTTCTTCCTGGGGAATATTCCAGTTTCTATTTGAATAATGAAGCATGATATGATTCAATCCGAAATTTTTCAGATCTGGATCGTTGATCTCTTTGATTTCACCTGTAACAATTACGCTTTGAAAGTCAAAAGTCCAGCCGCAAGCGTTATCCTGGTCAGTAATTAAATCTATATTTGTCTCAAAACCAAGGCTAACCTGGGGGTTTTTCAAGAATATCTCGTTCTTTTTTCCGGCCCGAGCTGTGTGGAAATAGATTGTTTTTCCATCATAACCGAACGAGATCGGAATTACGTAGGGTTGGTCATTCAGACAGCATGCGAGATGGCAAATTTCTGCATTGTGTATGATTGAGTCGAGGGTTTTTCGATCGTTGATTTCTTTGTTTTTTATTCTCATAGTTTATTTATGCGTTTGATAACTTTCGGAAGAACCTGGGCAAGAGCCAGGAAATGATTACGACCACGATCAAAAAAGCGATTGTTGGTATTACTATGCTGATTAATGTACCGGTGACCGAGGCAATCAGCTCCCCGGTTGACACGGCTGGATTAGCCAAACCTGCGGTTGAAGCAGTTGAGGCGCCGCGGACCAATACACTTGATCCCTGGATAAGGCCGGCGACACCGCCGCCTGCAATGATTGCTAATGACCAGCGAAAAAAAGGTGTAACATCGCCAACCATTGAAGCAGTTGCTATTGTTCCTGCCACAATGGCTGCGGGTGTAGCAATTGTGTCCAGCATATTATCCAGCCAGGGGATGTAGTAGGCTGCAATTTCGATTACCATAGCGATGCCAAAGGCAATAGTAGCCGGCCAGGAACCGATCCAATCGAAACCCGGTGAAAAAGAGAGAGCGCCAGCATGATAGGCGATGCTCATCCCCAGTAAAGGAACGAAGATCCTAAATCCACAAGTTGCACTCAGCCCAATGCCAATAAATACACCAAGCAGCTGTTCCATAATTTTCTCCAGTAATCAACTAGTTTAGAACGGCCAAAATAGTGGCATCACAAAGATCAATACCAGCCAAACAATAATCATCAGGGGTAAACCAACTTTGAAATAATCAGAAAATCGATACCCCCCGGGTCCCATAACCAGCAGATTCGCGGGATGTCCAATCGGGCTGAGAAAAGTTGCCGATGAAGAAACCGCTACGGCCATCATCAAAGGATAGGGGGATATTCCCAGATTGGCTGCGGCGCTCAAAGCAATTGGTGCCACGAGAACGGCTACAGCGGGGTTGGGCATGATCTGGGATCCAAGGGATGACAAAAGAAAAAGCGCACTGGTGATTATTATCGGTCCGGTGTTGCCAAACAGTGAGAGTATGTTATTGCTGATCAGTTGGGCGGCCCCAGTTTGTTCCAGCGCAATGCCGAGGGGGAGCATTCCGGCAATTAAAAAGACAGCTTGCCATTCGATCAGCTGGTAGGCCTCATCCATACGAAGTGTGCCGGTCAGGACCATCAGGGTCACTCCGGCGACGGCCGAGATAGATATTGGGAGCCAATTGAAAATAACAGGAAGAAGGACCAAAGCCATGATCGCGATTGCCAGGGGTGCTTTTTTACTTCTGGGAGCGGGCTGCGCTTCTTCGCTGAGAACCAGGAATTCTGGTTCTGCACCAAACTGCCGCAGCCGGCGCCGGGGACCAAATAATAATAAGGCGTCTCCCAACCGAAGCTTCATATCACGAAGGTGTGACCGATAAGCTCGGCCTTCTCTCCAGATAGCCAGGATTGTTAAGCCGTATCTGGACCTAAAATCCAATTCTCTAATGGCCATCCCAGCCAACGCGGACCGGGGAGATAGCACAGCTTCGATCAGCCCGGTTTCAGCGGTTTCCAGTTCTGCCAAATTCGGTTGGGTATCAGCTTCAATCAGCAGGTTTTGGAAGCCCTGAATAGTATGAAGGTCTTCCATATTCCCCTTAACGACCAAAATATCTCCAACCTGTAATACCTCTTCTGGCGAGGGCATTAATTCGGCATTTCCTTCGCGGAAAATGCCCTGGACACTTAAGCCAAAAGCATCTCCCAGTCGGCTTGAAACCAGTGTATTTCCAGCCAGGGAGGATCCTTGCGGGACACGGACCATCATTAAGTGGTCTTCCAATTCGTAATCCTGGAAAGAATCCGGAATGGAAAGAACCAAATCTTTATCCGCCTGGAGGATATCTAGATCTGATTGCCTGCCTTTGACCAATAGGACATCACTTTCTCTGAGTGGTAAATTTTCCAGGTCAGTGTAGTAGGTGATACCTTCTTTGCGTATAGCCAATACAATCAAATTATAAACATGTCGGAAAGCAACCTGTGGAAGCGTTAATCCAATTAATGTAGACCCGGGCGGTAAAGTTGCTTCTGCTAGTTTTACTTCAGCTGAATGGATCTTCTCGATTGGAAGGGATTCCTGGTCCAAAAAATGGTGATCGGGATTGTATATTTCAAATAAACGATCTAGCTGTCCTTCGACAAGCAAACGGTCACCGGAACGCAAGAGAAAATCTGGTCCAGGGGCTAGAATCGTTTGTTGCTCACGCAGAATAGTGACCACGTTCAATTCCAGAGCGGATCCAAAGTGGCTCTCCTGGAGGGATTTACCATCCAGTGAAGAATTATCGGGAAGATGGATGAAAACCATTCTTTCCTGGAAATCATAAAGGTCGGTAACATCAGGCAAACCGCGGGCCAATTCCCGAGAGGGGTCTCTTTTGGGGAGAAGATGCCGGCCTATCAAGACCATATATAACGTGCCACAAATGAGAATGGTCAGTCCAACCGGTGTGAAATCAAACATCTGGAATGGCGTTAATCCAGCCTCCGATAGCGATTCGCTGATCAAAATATTGGATGGCGTGCCAATTAATGTGTTTAAACCGCCAATCAGGGAGGAAAAAGCAAGCGGGATAAGCAATTTTGACGGAGGGCGTTTGGTACGGCGAGCTATATCAATTAAAACTGGCAAAAACAGGGATGCAACTCCGATACTGTTCATAAATCCAGATAGAATGCCGCTGGTAAGCATGATAATCGTCAGCAGTTTTACTTCGCTGTCACCTGCCAATTGAAGGAAAAATTTGCCAAGTTTACTGGCCAGGCCTGTTCTGGCCAACCCCCCGCTTAGAATTAGGACAGCCCAAACAGTAATCACTGCAGGGTTGCTAAATCCCGACAAAGCTTCCGCTGGGGTGATCAATCCGCTGATGGAAAGGCTGGCCAGGACAAGCAATCCTACCAGATCCATCCTGACCTTGTTTGTGATAAAGAGCAGGATTGCGATAGCAAGGATGGTAAGAACCAGGATGATATCAGGAGTCATTGTTAATCCATAATTATTAAAAACAGGCGAGAGACCAGATAGGACTTCTAGTCTATTATAGCGTATTTGAAGAGTCTGTTTTTATAGGAAAAAGGTAAAGATTTATCAAGGTCTCAGGCAGGCAACCAGTCGTCGAAATTGTCAGACGTAATCGGAAACCAGCTGCCGCTATCAAACTCATAGATGTACAGATCAATCAGAGCGCTATCAAAATTGAAACAGGAATATACAATTTGAGTGCTGTCAGGAGACCAGCGCGCATTCCATTTGTCTGCAGGACTATCTACTACTGGAGATGGATTGCTGCCGTTCGGGTGAACGATAGTAAGGTCCTTATTTCCATTTCCAGTCGATGTATATAATATTCGACCACAAGCAGGTGACCAGATTGGATAAAACTCATCACCCTTTCCAGATGTTAGCTGAATTGGTAATTGATTATGAAAGTCTAAATTGTTGATATTCTCAACCAGGTAGAGGTCAAACGAGCCTGACTGATTGTAGCAGTAAACAAGTTTTGTTCCATCGGGCGATAGAGATGGGTGTTTTTCGTGATAGTCGGTTTAGGTTATTTGTTTTTTGGAGCTACTGTCAATATTGATTTTATAAAGATCCAGTATTATCAATGTAATCCAGGCGTCTCTCAGTCATAGGATGTAGCTGGGCGAATCTGTAGCGGGGATTTATTTTGGTATTTGGATGGATTTTTCCAATGAATATATGTATAGTTTTTTCAAAGCGGCAAGGGAATCAACGAGTGTAGCTGAAGATTTTTCCAAACGCTGCTTGCTGTGATGTCCGTTTGGGATCAAGCAGCAACGCAAACCCAGCTTATCGGCTATATCGGCATCGTGCAGTGTGTCGCCAATCAGCAGGATGGAATTGGGAGGAAGTCTAAGTTTATCCAGATGATCCACCGCCAGAGAAAATTTGCTGGCTGCATGATGATTCTCCAATCCTTCAATCAAGACGAAATAATCCTGGACCTTGTAATCAAGCACAGCCTGTTCCAGATATGAATTTTTACTGGCAGAGAGAATTGATTGGCTCAATTCGTTTGTGAGAAAGAATTGGAGCAACTCTTTGGTCCCGTCCATTAGTGTACAGCCTGGTCTGCCTGCTTCGTAGGAGCGAATGAATTCTGTGCTGATTTCCTCAAAGGGTTCTTCTGAAAAATCAAAACCGAGCTTCAGGTAATAATCCCTGACTGGAAAACCAAAAATATCAAGATAAGTACTCGGCGAAACAGAGTTCAATCCCCTTTTATATAACATGCCATTGATCGTTGCTAGGCATAGATCAAGGTCGTTTAGCAAGGTTCCATTCCAATCCCAGATTATATGCTGGATACCCTGGAACAACTCAGAAGTATAACTCCCTGATGAAAGGTTAGAGGTTTTAGATTTACCGGTTGGGGGCAAGCTGATAGTGGTTTGCAATACGACTTTCCCGGTTCTTCTTTTTATCCAGAGAATGATCAGCAGGATACCCAGCAAATTTGAAATAATTCCCAAAAATCCACCTTCTGGACCAAACGCTCCTCCGGTTAGCCATTCAGGGCCAGATTGCTGGATTTGGATCAGGGAGGCTGATCTGAAATCAACCCCGCTGACTGGAAATCCAAAAACGTTCCCCTGGAAAAAATTCCAGCTGATATGAAGTCCGATTGGCATGGCTAACTCTCCGGTGAGCAGAAAACCGGTCGACAAGAGTATTCCGGCCAAGCAAATATTCAGTGTACTAGAAAATGTTGCATTGGGATTTGCGGCGTGGAATATCCCAAAAACGGCTGAACTGATCAGGCTGGCCAGGAGGATAGCTGTTCTTGGTTGTATATATTTCCCCGATAAGCCTTCTGCCAGATTTTTTAAATGATAACCTCTACTGAGCAGCTCCTCATAAAATCCAACCATGATGAAAATCAAAAGCGGAATCAGGATCGCCGCCGGGAATTGCAGGCCTGGATGGTTTGTCACGAAAAATCCTATGGGACGGATCCATCCAGCGGCCAGCTCCAGCAAAAAGATGGCGGTGATTAAGGTGCCGCCTAAGCCAATTCCAAACCAAAATTCTTTCCACCAGGAAGAATTGATCCTGAAGCCAAAATCTGAAAAAGGTCGACGGTCGATGAAATATCCAGCAAGCCAAACACTAAGGGATAAAAGGAAACCTCTGACCATAAATTCGGCTAATAAACTCAATCGGGAAGAACTGCCCAGTTCTCCTGGGAGAGTAGTGAACGGCGCTTCGCTGAATAATAAGGCGCTGGCTAACGAAAGGAGCGCTTCACTTAAAATTAGCAGGATAATCAATAAAGTTGTTTGCAATGTTAAGCGCCGAACCATACGCAAGCGTTTTTCCTGCTTATTCCAGAAGATATTCTTGATAAATTCCAATGTTTTTCCAGGTGATCAGGTTAAATTGTTTTTAGGTTTGGGTAAAAGGCTAATAAATGATGTTTCAAGATTATTCAAATTCTAACATGAGATAGAACCTAGATTGCTACGGATCAATGAATAGAATAATGTTTTGAATAGTACACTGTTGTGTAGATACCAAGGTTGGAAATATGAAAGGAATAAATAATTATTATAGGATGTAATGAATTGTGTAATACGAAACAGGACAAGGGATTTGTCTTGTTTTATCATTGGTCTTGGATTCAAGTTTCAAGTGCAACATCACTTAGTTAGAAGAACACCATTTCAGGTGTCATGATATTCAAGCACTTTCTAGGTCTTCGATTTAGGCGTTTCTGAGCTAATTGTACCTTTTCATCAGTGATCTTTGAAAAATCGCTTCCTTTCGGAAAGTACTGCCTGAGAAGACCGTTGGTATTTTCATTCGTGCCTCTTTCCCAGGATGCATATGGATGTGCAAAATATACATCAGCTCCCAGTTCTTCAGCGATCTCCTTGTGTCCGGCAAATTCTTTCCCATTGTCACAGGTGATGGTCAGTGTCTTCAGGTAGTAGGGTTTCAACATGTGAATAATGGCATCCATTGTAGCTTCGCCTGTGCGACGGTTTATTTTCTTCACCAGGGTAAAGCGTGATTTCCGCTCCACCAGGGTAACTAAAGCATATGGACTTTTCTTTCCAATCACCGTATCCGCTTCCCAATCTCCCAGACGGTTTCTCCCTTCCACAACGCCCGGGCGCTGCTCAATACTCACCCGATCCACTAAATTCCCTCGACGATCGGTGCTTCCGTACCGTTTTCGACGTTTTTTCTGACATCGCAGATGTTTGTGAAGATCACCTCCCGCTCGCTTATCTGC
>JAGHAU010000124.1 GCA_021161345.1 Anaerolineales bacterium
GGCTCAGCAGCATTACGATACCTTCCTGCAGCGTATGGGGGGATTCCCGGTTGAAGTGCGCATGTTATCCCGTTTCCGGACACCCCGCCAGCAGTCAGTTATCCTGTCGGGTTTGATCAAGGGATCGGTCGATATCGTGATCGGCACTCACCGCTTGCTCTCCAGGGATGTTATGTTCAAGGACCTGGGATTGATGATCGTGGATGAGGAACAGCGTTTTGGTGTATCTCACAAGGAAATGATCAAATCCAAAAGGGCTGATATCGATGTGCTCACTCTTACTGCCACACCGATTCCCCGAACAATGTACATGGCGCTCACCGGAGTGCGGGATATCTCCCGCATCAACACCCCGCCTGAAGAACGACTGCCGGTGGTCACTCATGTCAGTGTCTATGATCCGGGTTTGATCCAGAAAGCCATCTGGCGCGAATTGGAGCGGGGCGGTCAGATCTTTTTTGTCCATAACCGGGTCAAGACCATCCAGGCTATGAAATCTCACCTGTCCAGCCTGGTCCCGGAAGCCAGGATCGGCATCGCTCACGGCCAGATGGCTGAAAAAGAGCTGGCTGCACGTATGCGCGAGTTCACACGGGGAGAGATCGATGTCCTGCTGTCAACTTCGATCATTGAGTCCGGATTGGATATCCCCAACGCAAATACCTTGCTCGTTGATCGGGCTGACCGTTTTGGCCTGGCTCAGCTTTATCAGTTAAGGGGCAGGGTAGGCAGGGGGGCGCAGCGGGCTTATGCCTATTTCTTTAAAGGACGCCAGGGCGCGCCGACCAATGAAGGGCGCTTGCGGTTGGAAACCATTGCTGAACATACGGATCTGGGCGCGGGATACAATATCGCCATGCGGGACCTCGAGATCCGTGGATCGGGTGACATCCTGGGTACCAAACAGTCTGGCTATATCGCTTCGGTTGGTTTCCATCTGTACACCCGACTGCTGGCGGATGCTGTGAACCGCATCAAGAAGGATGATGATGGACCAAGCGGAATGGAAGAGCTGCCGGCCCAGATCCTGCGCCCGTTGGTGAAGATCGATCTGTCTCTGCCTGTGGGCATCCCTGAGGATTATATTCAGGACCGCTCTGTGCGCCTGGCGTTATACAGGCGAGCTGCCAATATCATAAGATCCTCTGAGATCAACGATCTCAGGGCTGAGTTCAAGGATCGCTTCGGCTCCCTGCCTGAGACAGTTGATAATTTACTGCTGCAGCTTGAGTTGAAATTGCTGGCGGAAAAAGCTGGGCTGGAGAGTATTTTCACTCAGTACGGCAAGATCACCCTCGGATATCCGGAAGGCAAGGCCCTTCCGCAGCCCTGGGAATTTGACATGAAGGTCAGGTTTGGTGATTCCTCAATCTGGCTTCCTTTTAATGAAAGGGAAGAGGGCTGGATCCAGAAACTGATCTCTGTTTTGGAAAATTTGATTTCTTATTAGAAACGGATTGATCACCGATGTGCTTTGACAATCACACCTGGCAACGGTATAATTGACCCTTGTTGAAAATGAAATGTATTTGGAGAGTGTTTTAT
The DNA here is from genome assembly GCA_021161345.1 of Anaerolineales bacterium. Lineage (GTDB taxonomy): Bacteria > Chloroflexota > Anaerolineae > Anaerolineales > UBA11858 > B10-G9. The sequence goes on from JAGHAU010000124.1 coordinate 1,546, forward strand.
GGCGAACGAAGAATTGATGACGCCTGAAACAATTGATGACTTAGAACCTAAGATGAAGGTTGCGGGAAAGGTTTTGAAAACTTCCCTGGCAGGTGCGATTGTTGATGTTGGTGTCGGTTTTCCTGGTGTGATCCACATCTCGAAAATCTCAAAAGCTTCAGTATCCCGGGTTGCTGATGTGTTGAAAGAAGGCCAGGAAATAGAGGTCTGGGTTCAGCGCGTTGATCCGGAAGCAAAAAAGATCGAACTTACCATGCTGGAACCGCTGGGCATGGATTGGCGGGAGATCAAACCCGATATGGAATTGACCGGAGTAGTTACCCGGATCGAAAAATACGGTGTATTTGTTGATATTGAGGCAGAACGCCCTGGTTTGGTGCATATCAGTGAGATGGCTCACGGCTACGTGCGCACTCCAACGGATATCGTTCAGAAAGGCCAGGAAGTAGAAGTTAAGGTCCTGAAAGTCAACCGCCGCAAGAAACAGATCAAACTGAGCATGAAAGCCCTTGAAGAAGCGCCGGTGAATGAATATGTCATCGAGCAAGAAGAGGACGCGAAGAAAGTAGTCACACCCACTGCTTTTGAAGCAGCCATCCGCAAAGCTATGGATGCCAACGCTGATTCCGAACGGGCAGATCTGCTTTCTGAATTTGAAGGCTAGATTCCTGATTTTGGGAATGAATAATGAAAGGCTGCTGATTAAGCAGCCTTTTTTTGTATTTCGACTGAAGTCGCCAAGCTGGCTGACGCCGGGCGTCCCTCTATATGGATGAGACTCACATCAACTTGTCATTGCGAGGCAGGAGCGCAGCGACAAACGAAGCAATCTTAATCTAATCTTGGTAACATTTTTGGAGTATCAACTGCCTAATCAGGTTATAGGATTGTTCTGTAGACCAATAATTATCCAGATAAGGAGATTCCAGATGAATAGAGTTTAGATTGCTTTGTCCCTCACCTCGTTCGCTCCTCGCAATGACAGTGGATAAATCCGCCAGCAGGAACGATTTCAACCGGATTAGAATTCTTGATATAATTTGTAACATGCGGTCGGTTCCTTGGGGACAGGCCGGTAAATTATCGGTGTTCTGAACTACATGTTAAGGAGTCCTCATGTTTAATGACCCTCCTGTATCTTCCCAATTACAAGAATTTTTGGATCAAAATGGAGAGCGGGGCCGAGAAATGCTGCTGCCGGCTTTACTTCATACCCAGAAGATCCACGATTTTATTCCGCCCGCATCAGCGAGCGCCATCGGCGCTGCCTTGAATGTGCCCCTGGCGGATATATTTGGAGTGATCGAGTTTTACTCCATGTTGTCCAGCCAACCGCGGGCTGAAACCTCGATTCGCATTTGCACCACTCCTTCCTGCGCTTCCCAGGGAAGCGGGGAGCTGGTGCTGCAGACCTGTCAACATCTGGGCGTTGATATCGGTGAATCTACCAGGGATGGACAGTATATTGTGGAAGAGGTGGAATGCCTGGGACTCCATACCTGTTCACTGAAAGTTTCCCGCGCGGCAAAGGGAAATTGACTCCCCTGGAATATCGGCCTTCCGCAGAACTTCCTGATAAGGAGTATCCTTACATCCTCTCCACAGGCCGGGTGCTGTACCACTGGCATGGCGGAACCATGACCAGGCGCTCAAAATTGGATGATATCTATCCAGAAGCCCTGGTAGAGATCCATCCGGAAGATGCCCTGAATATCAAAGTTGCATCAGATGATTGGGTAAAGCTCCGCTCCCGGCGGGGTGAGATCGAGGTGAAAGTCCTGGTGACCGAGCGGTCGCCGCAGGGATTGGTTTTCCTGCCCTTCCACTTTGCTGAAGCGGCTGCCAATATCCTAACCCTGGATGCCAGGGACCCCCAGGCAAAGATCCCTGATTATAAAGTTTGCGCAGTTGCTGTAGAAAAAAGATGATACTGCACCCAATTTGATCCAAAGGTATAATTGCATCTGTCAAATCAGGAGGGTATAAATGTCCGGGAAATTAGTCCTTGTGGCAGGCAATATTGGAACTGGGAAAACATCTCTGACTGAAAGGTTGGGGGACAGGTTGGGATGGTGCACTGCCTATGAATCAGTGATCGACAACCCCTACCTGGGCGATTTTTACCAGGATATGGATGCTTGGTCATTCCATCTCCAGGTATATTTCCTGGGCCACCGTGCTCAGCAGCATTTGGAGCTGGTCAGTGACAACCGTTCCGCCATCGCCGACCGCAGCATCTATGAAGATGTGAAGATCTTCGCCAGGGCGCTCTACCATCAGGGCAGCCTCTCGGAGCGGGATTACCGTTCCTATCAGCGGGTCTTTCAGCTGATCGCAGACCATCTTCCTGAACCGGATCTATTGATATACCTGATCGCACCCCCGGAGATCTTGCAGAAGCGGATCGAGGAAAGAGGGCGGGCGATCGAATCCGGCATCAGCCTGGAATATTTAACCCTGCTGGATTCATTCTATGATGACTGGATGAAAACCTTCAATCTCTGCCCGGTTTTGAAGATCCGCTCCGATGATCTTGATTTTGTCCATAAAAAAGGCCATCTGGATACCGTCGCCAACCTGGTCCAGGAAAAGCTGACCGGAAAAGAAGAAATTGTCTTTTAAATAACTCATGTAAGTTCCCATTCCGAAGAAGCTCGTCGTCCCGTCCCCGGGACGACTTTTTTATTAAACGCCCGAGGACGGGCGTTTGAGCAGGATAAAACGTAGCCCTCGTTCACCTCTAAATTATTCAGAACCCATTAGCTTTTTACAAAGATTTTACATCCCGATTGAGCCCAGTTTACATCCATCCACTATCCTAAGGGCGTAGTTCAAGTTTAACCTTAGATTTTGGAGGGAAAATGTTCAAGAAAGTAGTTATACCTTTGATTGCTGCAATATTGCTGGCTGTGACTTTGAGCGGAACAGCCTTGGCGGCGGAAGGCGATCACCCTGAACTGCTCAAAGCCCGCGGCGAAGTGATCGCTGTGGATCCTGCAGCTGGTAAGTTCCGGATAGAAAAAAGTGATGGCACTGTTCTGACTTTCTTTGTTAATGAAGATACCAACTACAGAGGACTGGAAAGTCTCGCGGAAATGCAGGTGGGATGGAAGGCTGGAGTCGCCGCCCGGGAAGATAAAGATGGTAAATCATGGGCAGTATTGGTGATTGCCGGAGATACCTCGAATTTCAACCAGGTTCGCGGCAAGGTGATCGATGTCAACACCTCAGCTGGAAAGTTCGCCATTGAGACCCCCGATGGAACTGAAATGAGGTTCTTTGTGGATGAAAAAACCCGCTATGGCGGCCAGATCTCGAGTTTGGAAGAACTTGAGGTAGGTATAGGAGCTGGCGTGGTCTATACAGAGCACGGTGAAGGCAAATTGATTGCTGTTGGTTTGATCGCTGGCAGCGCGCCAGAACTGATCAAGGCCAAGGGTGAGGTTACCGCAGTGGACGCCAATCTTGGCAAGTTTGAGATCGTTACCGGGGATGGAACCCGGATGCGCTTCTTTGTGGATGAAAAGACCCGCTACCAGGGTCAGCTATCCAGCCTGAAGGAAATGCAGGTCGGCTGGCAGGCCGGCGTGACTGCCAAAGAGGGTGATGACGGCAAACCCATCGCAGTGTTGGTGATAGCCGGGATTCGCCCCGAAACGATCCGCGCTGAAGGAATTATCGTTGGTGTGGATGCAGCCGCCGGGAAGTTCCGCCTTGAAAAAGGAGACGGAACAATCCTGATCTTCTTTGTCAATGAAAATACCTCCTACAAAGGCCAGGTTGAAGGCATCCGGGATCTGGAGAAAGGTATGCGGGCCGGCGTGGGTGGATATGAGGATCAAGAAGGTAATTTGATCGCCCGTGCTGTTGTCGCCGGATACCCTCAACATGAACGCCCGGAGCTTATCAGGGACCAGGGAACTATTAAGACTGTCAGCCCCGGTGCTGGTAAATTCCAGCTTGAAAAATCAGATGGTTCTGTGCTGACTGTTTATGTGGACGACCAGACCAGTTACCGCGGACAGGTGGATGGATTTGCTGACCTGGAGAAAGGCATGCGAGCTGGATTTGCCGGGTATATCGATCAAGATGGAAAGATCGTAGCCCGAGTGGTAGCGGCTGGATATCCCTCTGCGGATAGGCCTGATCGAGAGCGCCCGAGTAGGGAACGGCCTGCTCCTGAAGAGGATTCACTTTTGGATGACCGCACCCGGGCACCGATTTCCTGATGGATTTTCACATCTTTGTCCCTGGAGGATCAAAGCCTCCAGGGATTCCAATTGAGATCGCAGTCTCTTACAGAGACTTTCTGATCTGCTCCGGGCGCCAGTTTTCTCTGAATTCTGGCGCCTCTTCTTTTCTAGAATGATATAATTGCCAGGACTTGTTGGCATTTAGTTAAAAGTGAGGAATTATGGCAAAACAATGGAATACACCCCCTGAAATGACAATTGATTCAACCAAAGTCTATAATATTAAGCTGGAAACCAACCGGGGAGATATCGAGCTGGAGCTTTATCCGGAACATGCCCCGAAAACTGTAAACAACTTTGTCTTCCTTATCAATGAATCCTTTTATGACGGGGTGACCTTTCACCGCGTGATTGACAACTTCATGGTTCAGGGTGGTGACCCTGATGGAACCGGCAGCGGGGGCCCCGGCTATCGTTTTGAGGATGAGTTGATTGGAAACCCCCTCAAACACGAAACCAAAGTAATTTCCATGGCCAATGCTGGCCCCAATACCAATGGCTCCCAGTTTTTCATCACCCATCTACCTCAACCGCATTTGGACGGAAAACACACAGTCTTTGGCAAAGTAACCCAGGGTGTGGATATTGTTGACTCCATTCGCCAGGGCGATGTGATCAATAAGGCTTCGATACAGTAGGAAAACCGTAGCTTGCAGGAATATCCATTTTTTAGTAAGATAACTTCCGCGAGGGAATGCCAGCCAGGTTCCTTCGCGGGTAGAAATTTGAAAGGAGGTGGTAGGAAAATCAGTAAAAACGGGAAAATAGCGCATGGGCTCAAGTGTTAATCTTGAGTTGACGAGGATGAGGGTTCCTCCTTTGGGAGGCTAACCGGTCGGGGGAGTGAAAAAAACCGGGAAAATCGAACTATCAGCGGAAGCCCTCCGGAGTTGTCACACTCCGATATTTCCCTCCAAACGGAACAGGATGGTAAAAACCCGGGCGACCGGTGGAACAACATCATCCCAGGTGGCAATAATTTTCAATCAGCGACCTTAACTTGTCAGGATTCTGCGGCATGGATTCTTCCATGTTCGGTAGACAGGCCTCGCTGGAACCTTTCAGGAGGGCAGTACCTATGTGTGGAATTGTTGGATATATTGGACCAAGAAACGCTACGCCCATTATCATGAATGGGCTGAAGAAGCTTGAATACCGCGGGTATGACTCCGCTGGTATTGCGGTCCTTGAAAACGGGGGCATCGAAGTCCGGCGGGACGCCGGCAAACTGGAACGTCTATCGAAGCTGGTCCAGGATTCGCCCATCAAGGGCAAACTTGGCATCGGGCATACCCGCTGGGCAACCCATGGGGAACCCAATACCCGCAACGCCCATCCCCACCTCGGAATGACCGGAGATGTGGTAGTTGTTCACAACGGTATTGTGGAAAACTTTACTACTCTAAAAGATGAATTGATCAGCGAAGGCGCTGAATTCCAATCTGAAACGGATACGGAAGTGATCGTACATCTCATCGAACGTTACCTCTCTGAGAACGATTTGACCACTGCGGTTCAAAAAGCGCTCAGCCTTTTAAAAGGAGCCCACGGAATTGTGGTGATGAGCAAAAACGAACCAGACAAGATCATCGCCGCCCGGATTGGCAATGCCGGCGGTGTTGTTCTGGGGATTGGCCAGGATGAGATGTTTATCGCCTCGGATCTGCCGGCTATCCTGGAACACACCCGGAAAATGATCTTCCTGGAATCGCACCAGATGGCTGTGGTCACTCGCCAGGGTGTGAAAGTGACAGGAATGGACGGCAAAGAGATCGATGCCGAAGTGCATAATGTGCCCTGGGATCCGGTATCGGCGGAAAAAGGCGAATACCGCCACTTCATGCACAAAGAGATCCATGAACAGGTGCGTTCGCTGACAGATACCATAGCCGGACGGGTGGATTTTGAAACTGCTACCATTCAACTTCCCAGCCTCAACCTCACTCCCGAGCTGGTCAAGAAGATCAACAAGATCGTAATCATTGCCTGCGGGACAGCCTCTTACGCTGGTATGGTTGGCAAGGTCCTGATCGAACGCATTGCTCGCATCCCGGTTGAAGTTGAGATCGCATCAGAGTTCAGATATGCGGACCCGATCGTGGATGCCCGGACCGTAGTACTGGCAATCAGCCAATCCGGTGAGACAGCAGACACATTGGCTGCTATGGAAGAGGGACGTCAAAAAGGCGCCATATTGTGGTCGATCGTCAACGCAATCGGCTCCCAGGCTATGCGTATTGCAGATGGATTCATTTCCATGCAGGTGGGCCCGGAGATTGGTGTGGCCTCCACCAAAGCCTATACCGCGCCCCTGGTTGACCTATATATGTTAGCAATCTTGCTGGGTGATATGCGCGGCACGCTGGATGAAAAGAAACGCCGCCAGCTTGTAGAGGACCTGCGCCTTGTGCCGGACCTGGCGGGACGCTGCCTTGATCGGGAAGAAGAGGTCAAAAAAGTGGCTGAAAGCTTGCTGGAAGTGGATAATGCGCTGTATTTGGGCCGGGGTGTGAATATGCCTACTGCCTTTGAAGGAGCCTTGAAGTTGAAAGAGATCTCCTATATCCACGCCGAAGGATATCCGGCCGGAGAGATGAAACATGGTCCAATTGCCCTGATCGATGCCGATCTGCCAGTAGTGGTGATTGCCCCGCGGGATCCCTGGTATGACAAGATGTTCAGCCAGATCGAGCAGGCCAAAGCTCGGGGAGGGCGTGTGATCGCTGTAGCTACAGAAGGAGATGAGTTGATCCAAAGTGAGGCAGACCAGGTATTATTTGTGCCTGAAACCCCCTGGTTGTTAAGCCCGGTTACAACGGTGATCCCCCTGCAGCTGCTGGCTTATCATATTGCTGCCCAGCGTGGGCTGGATGTGGATCAGCCCCGCAACCTGGCAAAATCCGTTACTGTCGAGTAGGAGACCTACGAGGTCTATCGAGAAAAAAGCCAGAATAACCTCCGAGGTCTTATGATCCTTGGAGGTTTACTTTATATCAGTTCCCTCAGAACCTCAGCGACATTAATCCTGTAATTCCAATCCTGTCCATCCCCCAGCGACCAAACCGCTGAAAGAACAGCCCACACAAAACTCCAGGCGGCTAATCGTTCCTGCTCAACCCTGAGTTCTTCTGCCAGGATCGTCAGGCGCTGTTCCTGAACTTCCTCTAAATCAGGCCAGTGAACTAAGTTTGGAACCGGATTCAACATCAGCGCCCCGACCTCAAAGGCAGCTTCCCCAACCACTCCTTTGGGATCAATGGCGACCCAATTCTCGTTCTCTCCCAACAGGATATTCATGTGGTGCAGATCGCAATGCAGCAATAGCTGGTTTTTGGAAGTGCTCAGGAGCTCTTTGGCGAGGTTAGCAGCGTCGTTTATCAGGTTGGCTGGCAATGGTCCATTATCAGGATTATTCTCCAGATAGCCCTGGAAACCCTGGCACAAATCCCCGGCTGAGGGAAAGACGAATTTCGAAGGAGCAGGTTTCCAGATTTTTGCCATCAATCTGGCAGCGATCCGGGTGGATTCATGATCATCCTGGATGGAGAGCAGGTTATCGCCGGGCAGGATTCGCTCCAGCAGTAAGGCGCCTTGAGAGGAATCTGCTTTCAGGAGCCGCACTATGCCGTTCCCGTTAAATTCTTGCAGGGCCCGGATTTCCGTTTCCAATTCCTGGTGAGGAACACCAAGTTTCAGGACCACGGATCCGTATTCCGGGATGGACGCAAAAGCCAGGTAATTATAAGAGAGATCCTGGATGGGTTGGATATCACTCAACGACCAGCGTTGGACAAGTTTCTCCTGCAGTTCAGGCAGTGAAGTTAACCATTTCTGGCCAGTCTGACCGTGAACAGCAATGATCCGGTCTTCAAATGCCGGGGAAGTTAGTGACATGAGTTATAAATGGGTGGAATTTCTGAGATGCGGGTGGTACAACCATCAATCCTGAGGATTGTCAGGTTTTCTGCCGTAGCCATTTTGCTCCAGCCAGTAGCGGGCCACTTCATCCATGGATAGAATAAAATCAGATTTGGCTGCAGTGTAGTTGCCGCTCTGTTTTGGGAAGCGCTTGGCCAGCTTTTCCTTGAGCTTTTCATATTCCCGGGCTGCGTCTGGATTGGCGCGCAAAAAATCCCGGAAAACTGTATGCCTTTCAATGTCCGGGTGGCCAATCTGGAAGACATGTAAGTGATGTGTGCGATTTTTGTTAGTATCCCTTGTAAAAAATTGCCGGCCGGGAATCCCGTATTCCCCCTTATTTATATATCCAATGGCTTCGAATTCTGGGATTGCCTGAATGACATCCTCCAGATTCTCCACTTCCATTACAAGATCCAGGATCGGTTTTGCTTTGATACCTGCCACCGAGGTGCTTCCGATATGGTATATGCCGACAATTGGAAAAGTAAGATCAGACATGATGCGCTGCGCTTCCTCATCTGCCTGGTGGGACCAATCCGGATTATGTGGAACCAGCTCAACATGCCTCTGTTCCGTGTTGTTGTGATCGTTTTTAGTCATACTTTATCACTAGTAAACAGTTCACTACATTATATAGCATCTTACCC
>JAGHAU010000153.1 GCA_021161345.1 Anaerolineales bacterium
ATAGTTTGAAGAAAATCTGCACCAACGGTCCAATTAATAAGGCAAATGCCAGGGTACCTACACCTACCGGCCCTTCCAGAATCCATCCCAAGATCACTACCAGAACCTCAATAATTCCTCTTGATAGTTGGACACTTTGTCCTGTGGTCCGCGAAACGGCCAACATCAAACTATCCCTGGGGCCGGCACCGCCATCGACACTGATATACACAGCGGTAGCTATCCCAGATAGGATAACAGCAATCAGCATGCCCGGGATCTGCAGCCAGAGATTTCCTTCCAGGGAAGGGAGAATGAACAAAAATAGATCTGTCCAGGGACCAATAAAAAGAATATTTCCCAATGTGGCCCAACCGATCTTTTCTCTCATAAGGACAGCGCCAACCAGAACCACAACTCCCGTTGCTATGATCATTGTTCCAGGAGTTGTGCCGGAAATATCAGCCACGGCAACAGCCAAAACGGCCCAGGGTCCTGTTCCCAGCCCTGCTTGAATGATCAAGGCAATCGACAATCCATAAATTGCATATCCAAGCTGTGCAATCAAAAAATCACGGGGAAAGGTTTTCCAGTGTATTGTTTTTAACATGTGGGGAGTGTACCATATCGAAGAATTATCATCTTGCCATTGTGATTTCACGAACTGCGTGTGACCGCTGCTTGCCCCGTACTCGGGGGAAGCCAATTTTCCAGAAGACCATCCCAAAATAATATAAAAAAACGCCCGTCCCCGGGCGTTTGAGCTTATGAATGTGAACAGACGGGTGATTTGGTTGATAGGTGCTTAATCAATCGGATATTGGAAACAACTCTGGAAGGACCGGACGCTGGCGTCTGAGATCAGCCAGTAAGCCTGTTTAAGACATTTCTTTTTTGCCTGAGATAAGCGTTTCTCAAGCACGCCCAACACCTGTCCCAGTGCTAGCATAGTATCCACGCTGGCATCCAGTTCAAATATCTCACCGGACAGTTCTCTTAAATTGAGAAGCTGAATCTCGGTATCCTGGAAAACGCCATAAGTATCCTGGACAGCCTTAAGATTGCCGCGGATCTTATCGAACTCCTCCTGATCCATCGACGGACGAAAGAACTCCATTAAATAACGCAGTTTCTTTACCATAATGCGAAAATCATGATAATCCTCTGCAGGCGCTTTTTTGGATAAATCTTGGCCTCTTTTCTGTAGTTTGCTGTAACGCTTCACAATCCGAAGGCTGCCATACTCTCTGGCATCTTCCAGTGATAGCGAATTTCCGGTAGTGATCCCCTTTTCTAATGAATCCGACCAGGATTCCAATATCTCAATCACTCTATCAGATTGCAGAATCCCTGAAAGCTCTTCTTGAGCGATCATCCGTTTTTTGTTGAGCAGAACATGAAGGGGTTTTAAATGAGGCCGCCAGGATTTGGGGATCTCTTTTCTTAAGATCTGATAATAAGACAGAACCACATCCAGGTCCCGAACCTCACCAGTCACTTGGTGAATCCAGCGGAAGTCTTGTTGGTAGTTTTGGAAGATATCTTCTGGCAGCAGTTCCTTGAATTCAATCAGAGCTGCCCGGGTTCGGCGGTTGGCCACCCGCAGATCATGCAGGTGAATGGGATCCGAACCCTTGATGCAACCTTCCAGGTGCATCTGCATAGCCTGCAGTTGGGTTTGAAATACTCCCCGGGCAATCTCTGATAAATTCATCATTATCGATCTTGCAAGAAATTAACCTACCACCTTAAGGTTATTGAAAAGGGCAGCTTTAGGTCCCAGATAATTCCCATAAAATCCGGTTTCTTTGGACCAGCGCATATCCGCCAGGGCATCCAGCAAGTTGCCTACCAGCATACCTCCCTTAAAAGGTTTTCTTTTCCCATCTTCTACAATATATCCTAACCGGATCTCACATGCAAAATCACCGGTGACTGGACTGGGATTGAACCAGGAGTACTCAGCGATCTCGATATAAGATCCAGCTTGAAGTTCTGACTGGGGTATGCTCCCGGCTGGGATTTCGATGCTGCCAAAATCTCCGCTGGGCTTCCTATCCAGATAATCTGCAAAACGCTGGTCAGCAATAAATGCCGCCAGTTTATTGTCCTGGATCAAGGCAATCCGCTGAGCGGGGATACCTTCATTATCAAACGAGCTGGATGGTATGCCGTATGGCAGCTGCCGATTTGCCCACATCTGCAGATCATCCCCTTTCACGTCCCCCCTGAATATGGACTTGCCAATATCCCAGGGTGTTTCCCCGCTGTATTTCAAAGCGGCGGATGACAGGGTTTGGAACAAACTTCCAGCCAGCATTTCTCCAGCAACCATTACTGCTAAAGTCGGTCCCTGAACATAGATCGGACCGGTATAAGAAGGAGGTCCCTGTGCTTCTAGTAGATCCGATGTGTACTGGGCCCGCAGGGCAGCTTCTTCTTTAAGATCCAGGTCCGAGATCCTGCGCCTGTAAACTTCGGCGAAGGTTTCTACTTCACTATCTCCAATTCCGCCGATATAGACCCACTGCAAATAAACCTGGGTATCTTTTTGGGTTGCGTCAATCCCTTTACTGCTGACCAGATGGGTGGTTTTTTCCTGTCCAAAACATTCCGCGGCTGTCAACCTGACATGGGGAAAAGACCCTGTGATTTCCTTGAGAGTATTTAATACTCCCCGGATCTTTCCGGCAGGATCTTCGAGATAATCATGATCCGCAAGTTCGATATCTGGAATGGGAGCTGGTTCTGCAAAATCATAAGGTTCGTTATGGACCAATTGAGCAGTTAAGACAGCTTTTTCCAGAGCGCTGTTGATATCCGCTCCGGGCAAGAGAGACACCGTTCCCAACCCACTGCCGGGTTTTCCTTCATTGTTCTCAGAATCACATAACACATCCACTGTGAATAATTCGGAGGTAACCTCTCGCTGGGATTCCGTCGATGTTTTCAACTCGTACTGTTGGAAACCGTGGATTGTCTCATGGCGAATTGTCCAGGTTTTAATTGCTTGATTATCACTCAGAGCTTTTTGAATTTTTCCTAACATCAGCCTAACCTCACTTTCATCAAAAGATGGGGACCGCCATCGGTGACCGGAACTGTTTCCTTGGTGCCTTTTCCACAATAACCACCGCTGAGATCAAAATCATTGGAAACTGATGATATACTTTCCAGAACATCCGGCACATAACCAGTGAGGCCAACCGGAGCATAGATTTTATCTGTCAGGACCCCGTTTTTAATTTCAAATCCGTAATGACCGGAAACCTGGATACCCCAACCTTTGGGATCTTCCATACCTGATGAAACTTTCGGGATATAGATCCCGTCATCCACCTGCCCTATCAGTTCATCCAATGGCATAGTTCCAGATCCAAAGAAGGTATTGGTCATCCGGGGATAGACCTTGCGAGTAAAATCCTGCCTGCGTCCGTTGGGAGAACGTTCAATTCCCAACTTGGTGGCTGAGAAGAAATCCGTGATACCACGCACAAAAATGCCATCCTTGACTATCTGAGTGGCTTTCGAGGGCAGTCCCTCATCATCGAAGAAATATGATCCAAATGCTCCCGGGTAGCCAGGATCGTCATAGATATTCACCAGATCAGACCCTACGCGTTTGCCAACATAATGGGCCGCTTTGGCTCGTTCCTTGACAAACATATCAGTTTCCACGCCATGGCCAAAGGATTCATGGGCTATTACACCGGAAACGCCCGGTGCGGTCACGACAGTATATTCTCCCGGCTCAATACGGCCCGCGTCCAGTAATCCAACCGCATTCTTCACTAATTTTTCCAAATCATCATCGCTGAAAGACAATACTTCCAAACCGGCTGTACCGCATTTAGAAGCCCAGTCCATCACAACCCCTTTCTCTCCCATTGCGGTAACCATGATAGACATATGGACCCGCTGAACATCCTGGGCCAAATCCACAGCCCGATTGCGGAAAACGGTTTTTTCCCGCATTTCCAGGAAACTGACCCGGGCATTGACGATCCTGGAATCGATCTTCTTCACCCTCTGGTTCATTTCCCTCAGATAATCCAGTTTATCCTGGGTAGACACCAGGGCAGGGTCATGTTCCATTTCAGTTTGAAAATCCTCCACCCTTTCCTTACCTGGATCCAGTTTGCCATTCTTTTCGAAATGGATTCCGCTAACAAATTCTTTTGCGCCTTTTAGCAACTCGTCCCGGTGAAATCCACCAACACCCTTTTCTCGCATGGTATGACCATCAAAGGCTGTCAATATCACTCCGGCTGTCGGTTCACCCGGCATTACTCTTTCCTGATTATTATCGACCAGGTAGCGAGTATATTCCCTGGATGAGAGCGATACTGCCCCATAGGGCGCTTTCTCTTCCAGAATTGAGACTGCCTCGCCGAGATCCGGTCGTAAGGCACTCATTTCCGGGGTTAATATTTTTTTCCCCATATCTCCTCCAATAATCATCTATACGGATGGATCTATTTCATTATTAAAAAGCCCACTCACCCGCCCGCAGAACTGGTTCTACTTCTCCATTTTCAAGGACACCGTCAACATTCAGATCTCCAGAACCGATCATAAAGTCAGAATGGATCAGGCTGGAATTTCCTCCCAGTGCTCCAAATTCCTCCAGGGAAAGTTTTTCGCCACCGTCCAGACTGAAGCGGTAAGCGCTTCCCAGCGCCAGGTGGCAGGAAGCATTTTCGTCCAGCAAGGTATTGTAAAACAGCAAGCCTGACTGAGAGATTGGGGAGCTGTTGGGCACCAGAGCTACCTCTCCCAACATACATGCCCCCTCATCCGTTGAGAGCAGTTTCTCCAGGGTACCTTCACCTTGTTCTGCTGAAAAGGCAACCACCTTGCCCTCTTTAAATGTCAGGTTGAAATTATCAATCACACTGCCCGAATATAGTAGTGGGCGGGCAGATTTCACTGTTCCTTCTGTATAACGTTTATCCGGAAGGGTGAATACTTCTTCAGTAGGTATATTTGCCGTGAATGATATCCCAGTCTGCGATTTGAATCCAGCCGAACGCCAGACATGGCCTTCGGGCAGGGTAAGCCAGAGATCCGTCCCGGGAGCGGTGTAATGTAATTTTCTGTATGATTTTTCATTAAGATGATCAGCATGTTTTTTCATCTCAGCCAGGTGAGATTCCCAGGCAGCGATAGGATCATCTTCATATACGCGGCAAATTTTAAATATGGCATCCCACAAGGCTGGCATCTGCTCTTCAACCGGCAGATCCGGAAAGATCTTCCTGGCCCAGCCCTCAATGGGGACTGAGAACAAGTTCCAGTTCATAGAGTTCTTGCCGATGTGAGCGCTGATCGGCTTCCAATGTTCCAGGAAGGCCTGCTGTCGTTGATCTACCAATTCCGGATCCTGACCTTCCATAAGATCAGGGTCAATCGATGACACAGTTAACATCGCGCCGCCATCTTCAACCACATCAAGTATTCCCTGGGCTTGCCAAGCAGGGAATTCATTAAAGGAATCCCTGGGTGCATATTTGAACCGGCCCAGAGTGATCTCATCATCACGCCACTGCACATCCACAAGGCGGGCACCGGCCTGGTAGGCGCTATCTGCCACCAAACGGATCAGTGGCGCAGATTGGATAGGCACTCCATCATTCCTCATATGCTGCACGATCAATTTTTGCCCGGGCTGCAAGTTCAGACCTACTTTAATTATCAGGTCAGCGTATTTCTTTAAATTGGATAGAAAACTTTTTTCCATGGGGTATCTCCACAATATGAGTACTAAAATTTGTACATTGTGGATTTTACCATCATGGAAAATAAATCCCCGGCCAGACAATCTGACAGGACTATTGACCTACCGGTTGAATGATATATGCCACACTGCTGGAGAACTGTTTTCGGAAATCTGTTAGATTTTTTGGGTCTTTTCGATGATACCTAGGAACTTTTCTGCTGTCAGACTTGCCCCGCCAACCAGGGCCCCATCTATTTCAGCTGTGTTAAAGAATCCCCCTGCATTTTTAGAATTCACAGATCCCCCATATAGAACCCGGATACCTTGGCTGATCCCTTCTCCCCATAAACCAGACAGAGTGGGGCGGATAACTCTGGCGATCAAATCAGAGATCTCTTCCGGGGAAGCAGATCTGCCGGTACCGATGGCCCAGACAGGTTCATAAGCGATGATCATTTTAGTTGGATCTTCCAGATGAATACCACCCAGAGCTTCCTGAAGCTGGTGGCTGACTACATGGTCTGCTTTCCCGGCTTCTCGCTCGGTCAGTACTTCTCCCACACATAGAACAGGGATCAAATCAGCTGAAATCGCCGCTTTAAGTTTCCGGTTTATCAAAACATTTTCTTCACCATAATAAGCCCGGCGTTCGCTGTGACCCAGGATGACATGGGTGCAAAATTCCGCAGCCATAGTAGCTGAAATTTCCCCGGTAAAGGCGCCGGGGGGTTGGTCAGATATATTCTGGGCACCCAACAGTATCGGAGAGCTGACCAGAAGTTTATTCAGTGTGGACAGGGAAGTGAACGGGGGGCAGATCAGAACCTCAACACCTGAGTAGGATCGCACCCACTGCATCAACACCCGGATCAGGTTGAGCGCCTCTGCTTCGGTTTTATTCATCTTCCAGTTGCCAGCTATCATGGGTGTTCGCATTTTGGCAGATCACTCCAATTCAGATATATAGAGGGAATCCACAATTCCCACGATCACTGAAATTACACAACCGTCGGGGTTATCCAGGATCTGGCGGGCGCCATTTCCTTCCCTATTAACCAAGACAGTATCTCCCACCCCGGCCTGTGAATTGTCCAGGGCGACAAAATCCCCCTCAGGGGAATCACCCGGGAGCGTCAAAGGCTGCACGACCAGCAAACGGCGGTTCTTATAATGTGGGTGACTGATTGTTGTCACTACAGTTCCAGTTACTTTGCCGAGGATCATGTGTATTTCACCGATCCTTTTTTCAGAGTGACATCAAATTTATCGTCCGGGTGCACAACCAACTCATCAACTATACCGATCAGAGCCAGGTCAACCGGCACAAAAGTATGGATATCCATCGCCAGCGCGGCTTCCCGGGAACGGACCATGACACACAGGTCTCCCGGCCCAGCCTGAACCACATCTACAGCAACCTGGAGAGGTCCGGTTGGTTCGAGGTGTTTGTTCAGTGGTTCAATCACCAGCAATTTCATCCCGGTCAGATCTTGATATTTCACCGATGCAACTGCGGTTCCCCGCACGCGGCCAAAAAGCATCTTAACTGCCTCCTACGCTTTTCAACACTCGTTGAATGATGGTTTTTAGTAAACCTGCATCGATCGAATCACCAACTTTATCCTGAACAGATGACAACACGCGGTCTTCCAGGGCCGCCCGGGTAGGGGCCGGCACCGGAGTCTGAGGCAGGGATGGCGTTGCGCTGGGAGATTTTTTCTCAGTGATATAAGGACGGATGGGCGCGCTGGAAGGTTGATCATTTTCTTTCAGCAGTTCAACACCCAGCTTGCGGGCTTTTTCCCTGCCAAGATCAGTGATCACCACATCATCGTTCACAACCAGGGTGGTCACACCACTGTGATAGAGATCCTCAATATCCCGTTCCGTATAAAAGATTTTGGGCATAGGATGACTCCTAATTCTTCATGTTATTTAACGGTAATACCTTCCACATTTTCCATGGCCTGGATGGCTGCATCGCGGGCAGTTACCATCTCCGATTCAGTGCCTGACATCCACAAACGGCCAAAACGTCCTACAGAGGCTATATGAATAATCTTCAAATTGGATTTCTTCTCGGCTTCATTGGCTGCCAGCATTATGTAGGCCGCGGGGGCTACTTCCAACACGAAGAGGGTTTCCCCTGCTACCAGCATGGATCCACGTCGCCAGCGGTTTAGCAGCTGAGCCTGGTAGGGATCCACGTTTGTAATCAGGTTGGAAGAGTACACACTAGGTTTAATGCGGTCCTCTTTCACCAATCCCAACCGATCCAGGACAATTGCACCCGATTCCAGCACTGCTGCCTGGTTCATAGAGTGGACCTCGAACATACCAAACTCACGCTCAACTACCTGGGCGCCGGGTTTTGCTTCTGTGGCCTTCACAGCAATATCTACGGTGCGAAAGACCTCATTTCCAGGCGCCATCTCCACATAAAGAGACGCCATACCTTCTATAGGTAGGTCTCCCTGAGTGATAGTGCCTACAAAGGCTGCCACCTCGGACTGCATGCGATCCAGGTAGCAATATACACGTAATGAAAAATCTTGTTTTGCCATACGATCTCCTTTTTAGATCAGCAGGGTTCATCCGCAATGGATGATCATGCATAATCCTCGGGGTTGTTGTTCATCGCCATACCTATCGGGGTGACCAGAGCAGGATGAGGGGGTACCCAGGTTGGGATCCCGGTATATTCCTCGATCACTTCAGCCGCCCGGTAAAAGGCGCTTGAGCCGCCCACCAGGGCAATTTCCGGAACTTGATATCCCTCGATATGCCTGGCAACGATGCTGGCAACTTTTTCCAGCACAGGTTTGATCACTGGAAATAAAACCGGCTGCCGGGAGGGGTCGATCTTCAGGGTTTCAGCTTCCTCAAATGGGATGTTATGAGCCCCTGCGATCACCAGTGAAAAGTGTGTCCCGCCGGTTGCTTCATCCGCGGTATAAACAACCTGTCCGTTTTCAACCACGGCGATCCCAGTCGTACCGCCTCCAACATCAACGATGACTCCATTCTCCAGCTTTACCAATGCATTTGCGGCTGTGGGCTCGTCTATCAAGCCAGTGCAGATCATACCTGCCGCTTCTACCACATGGGAGGTAGCCTGAACTTCCACGCCAGGTACACCTGGCGGATAGCCGCTGGCCGCATGGGTCAGTTCCCTGCCGATGCGCCTTTCGATCCGGTCTTTCATCGATCTGACCAGATCGATCGCTCCGACAAAGTCCACCACCAGGCCATCCCGCGCTACCTGCGCAAACTGATATTCACCTGTGACTGGCTGGTCCTGTTCATCAAGAACAGCCACCGTCAAATAAGCTGTTCCCAGATCGACCCCCACTTTTAATCTTCCCTGGGGAGGATTGTCAAATGGGGCCGGTTCCGGGTCAGCAACCCAGTGAAAGAGTTCCGCAGCGCGGTTTACGGTCTCAAGAAGAGCCAGCGATTGCAAGGTAACCCCGCTTATTTCTTATCTTCTGAACGGCCGCCGAAGCTGCCCTTGGAACTGTGCGGCAGCACCATTTCCACGTTTTCGTGCGGGCGCGGGATAACATGGATAGATACCAGTTCCCCGACCCTTTTCGCGGCTGCGCCGCCTGCGTCTGTGGCCGCTTTGACAGCACCCACGTCGCCCCGAACCATCACGGTCACATATCCGCCGCCAACGTATTCTGAACCGATCAGAACCACATTAGCTGCTTTGACCATGGCATCAGCGGCTTCCACTGCGCCAACCAGGCCGCGGGTTTCCACCATACCGAGGGCTATGAATGAAGGATCTTGTTGTGCCATTTTTTACTCCTTGTACTAAATGAATAAACAGTTTATTTGAATTGGTTGAATTATTGCGATTTAAGTATTTCCAATACCGTTTCCCGAACCAGCTTCTCAAGAGCCTCATAATCTGGCGACTGGTTACTTCCTGAAGGTACACGACCCGGCTGGAAAGCTTCTTCCGGCGGAAGGCTGGTCTAAAATGCCATGCGTTTGACATTGTAGAGGTGATGCACATCAATATTATCGCCAGTGATCGCACCCCCAACTCCTCCGGAACCCAGCGTCAGCGAGGGGGAAATTCCGGTGGTTAAACCAATCATGCCCAGAGTACCCATGGTGTTCACACCGATCCGGAAAACCGGCTTTTCCAGGCCAAAGGCATAAATAATATCCTCATTCGTGGCATGAATGATCAGACTGTGTCCCCGTCCTCCAAAATTGATCAGGTCCAGGCAGCGTTCGCAGCCAGCTTCCCAGCCATCAGCAACGTAAAAACCCAAAGCTGTTGTCAATTTTTCTCGTGACAATGGTTCATCCCTGCCAACACTTTGCAGATCAGCTACCAAAATGCGGGCGCTTTCCGGAACATGGAAACCAGCCAGAGCACCAAGGTACTGGGGAGATTTACCAACAGATTTGACATTGATGGTACCGTCCGGGAAGAAAAGAGTTGTCCTCAGCAGGTCTGATTCAGCAGGAGAAACCCAGTACGCACCCTGCGCCTGCATTAATTCTTTCAGGCGGGCGGCGATCGGCCTATCTGCTACCACAGACTGCTCGGTAGCACAGATCAGGGAGAAATCAAAGGCTTTGCTGTTAGTGATGTAGCGAGCAGCTTTTTCAAGGTCAGCCGACCGATCCACATAGACTGGCACATTGCCAGGGCCTACACCATAAGCAGGTTTTCCCTTCGAGTGGGCGGCTCGCACCATGGCGCCGCCTCCGGTTGCCAGGATCAATGCTGTATATTTATGGGAAAGTAGTTCATCGGTACCAGGAAGGGAGATCTCTGACATGCAGTGGATCAAACCATCCGGTGCTCCGGCAGCTACTGCGGCTTGATTCATCAAATTGGCGGTTTCCACACAGCAGTTCACAGCTGAAGGATGGGGAGCAACAACTATGGCGTTGCGGGCTTTTACTGCCATCAGGATCTTGTTCATGACAGTTGAGGTGGGG
>JAGHAU010000193.1 GCA_021161345.1 Anaerolineales bacterium
CTTTAATGGTGGGATAAATGATCTTACAATCGAACAGAAAGAAGATTTCCGGGGAAAGATCATTCTCACACTGGAGGAAATATATAGTCCTGAATATGCCCAGGATGCAGCCCTGATTGGCGTGGAAGGTATTCTGGTTGTGACTCAGGAGCAGCCTCCACTGACATCCCAATTTGAAGTCCCTTCAGTTCCGGATGGGGATCTTTGCCTGGTTGATGATATTCCGGTCTATTTGATAACTAACGCGGTAGCAAAAAGAATCGCGGCTCAAGCGCAGCGGGATTGGGATCTGCTCAGATTCCAGGCGCTGGAGGAGAAAGTTGCTCTGGATCTAGGAGTTTGGGCAGTTTTGGATATTCAGCTATCAGAACCAAAAACAGTATCTGTGCCCAATATGATAGGTTTTATTGGCGGCTATGATATCGATCATGCGGATGAGATCTTGGTAATCTATACATCGTTTGATGGTTTGGGTTTGTCTGAATATGATCAGCAGCAAGTTCCGGAGGATGACCTGGCGAAGATTGCTGTGCTCCTGGAGATCATGCATACCTGGAATGACAACAAAGTTGACCCTAGGCGGTCCGTACAATTTGTGATCTGGGGTGGGGAAGGGGTCGAAGGACCGTATTATGACATGATCTACGGTCTGTTTGAAAAGAATAAATTGACTGCAAAAGTACCGACCAACATGAATCCCTATATGAATACAAATCCAGTAAAACCAGCTCTTTGGGTTGAAATCGGTGATTTGAGCAATTATCCAGCCACTATGGCTTATTCAGATCAGTCAACCCAGTTCATGAGCAGAATTTTCAGCCAGGCTGCTCAAGCTGCCAATCTGAAAATTGAATCTGCAATTTCATATAACTCACCAGTAAACAGCAGTCTACCTACTATTCTCATTTGGGAAGACACCAGGAATACACATACAGCAAATCCTGATCCTGAAAATTATGTTCAGAAGGGAGTTGTTATCAATCGGACCTTGATCCAGCTGGTTAGGGATATGCGGGATTAAACCTGTCTGGCTCCAACCTTTTCTAGTTATGCAATGAAGTAATTTTCTGGAGCAATCTCATAACGTTCTAGTTCCTTTAGATCCCCATCAAAAGCGAAGGCAGCATAAAAACCCTGGCCTACATTCAGTGCATTGATCGTCCAAACCGACTGATCTCTTTTGGGCGCTGGAAGTTCAATCCGAAAAGCCTGAAGGTCTGGTGACTCAGGTATGATGGAAAGCTGGTTAAAGGATTCCCGGATTCCATCCCCGACTGCTTTAAGGTAGGCTTCTTTAGCGGTCCAGATTGCAAAAAAATGCTCCTGGTATAGCTCTCTGGATGGCAGCATGGCGAGATATTGTATTTCAGAGGAACTGAAGAAATTGTTGATGATCCGGTTAAGACTGGAAATGGGATAGATTTCCTGGACATCAAGACCGATTTGGTTATTAATACAAATTCCGCAGGCAAAAATATCCCCGGAATGGGAGAGATTGAATT
Source organism: Anaerolineales bacterium (assembly GCA_021161345.1). GTDB lineage: Bacteria > Chloroflexota > Anaerolineae > Anaerolineales > UBA11858 > B10-G9. The sequence goes on from JAGHAU010000193.1 coordinate 1,503, forward strand.
GGATCCTGGCCTGGGGAAGGAATGGTTTGCCTGTAGAGCTGTGTTTTAGTGGCAGATCTCTGGGGTCTTGTGCGATATACCTGGACAAAATGATCCTTAATATTCCCCGGCTGCAAAGGAATTCTTCTCTTTTGTCGATTACTTTCAATCTGTCCAGACGTTCCCTTTCTTCTTCTGAGAGTATGGATTTTAAATTTTCAGAATGCTTGCTCCAGGCTTTCAGATCCGCTATCCAAAGGTGGACCGTCCCTTCGCTTATGGGTCCTGGTAATTTAATTGAATCCAAGATGTCTTTCCCAGGTAGTGGGTACCTGCAATCCTTGAATGGCCAGTTGATTCAACCTGTACTGATAAGCAGCACCCATCATTAACTGATCTGCAATCTCAACTACATGGCGATTTTCAGCAGCTTCCAGATCTGTGCTTCTTGCCCAATCGTTAAAGGCTCCCATAGATGGACCGCACCAGATCTGATAATCCATAACCCTTTCAGGGATGCCATGTATGCCCCAGTGTGTGGCCAGCCCAAGATACCAACGGAAGATCAGAGCCATTTTTCGCTTGGGATTATTTTCAGCCTTTTTCAGCTGACTGGGATCTCGTTCTGAGAAAAATTTGACACACTCCTGCCAGATCGAATCCAAATCGTTTTGGAAGATCTTTTGTTCAAGTTCTTGACGTTCTACTGGATTAATATCATTTATACTGTCATACTTTAGATAAGTCTCATACAGCTTCTGCGATCGCATGGGGAACATGGTTCCCCTTTTCAAGACCTGAACTTTTACTCCCATCTCAAACATATCTGCCGAAGGAGCCATCATCACATCAGGAGCTGCCGCCTGAGCAAGGGCTAATTTGACCTGATTGGATGTGCCGGCCTCCGTACATCCCTGATTTACTGAACCTGTCACTACGTAGGCGGCACCCATTGAAAAAGCTGCCAGAACGGAGGCAGGTGTGCTGATGCCTCCTCCGGCTCCAATCCGAACTCTTTCAGGGTATTTATTATTTTCCTGGATCTCATTTCGCAGAGCAGTGATTGATGGCAGCAATCCAACCAGGGGTCTGTTATCAGTGTGACCCCCAGAATCTGCTTCTACTGTTATGTCATCGGCCATAGGGACTTTTCCAGCAAGCTGGGCTTGCTGGGCAGTAATCTTTCCTTCTTCAACCAATTGGGCGAGAATTTTTTCCGGTGCTGGATTAAGAAAATGCAGCGCTACCTCTGGTCGGGATAATTTGGCAATGATCTTGTTGTTAATGGAAATATTCCCGGAACCATCAGCTGCCAACCCGGCTGCCCGGTATTGAACGACTGTGGGAGTCAAACGCAGGAAAGCTGAAGCTTCGACGGTCTTGACCTTGTGCTCCAGGAACAGATCCACAGCTTTTTGTTCCATGACAGGTTCATTCGGGCTGTGAATCAAATTGAAAGCATAGGGACCGTCTGGCAAGTTATTCTTGATAGCAGTTATCGCATCGAGCAGTTTTTCAGGGGCAACTCCCCCTGATCCATAAGATGCCAGGAAACCAGCTTTTCCCAAAGAAGTAACCAGTTCAATACCGGAGATTGCATTTGCCATCGAGCCAGCCATGTAAGCGGATTTTATTCCGTGAGTTGTTGTGAACCCTTCATCGCCAAAATCGGATGGCGAAATAGCCAGCGAAACGGCCGCTACCGGGTGACTATTCTCCAGATCGTTCCCTGTCAAAAATCTACCACTGTTGGCGACTGCAATCTTATCTTGATAATCAATCAAGAAGCAGTCCTTTGACAGATCTCTGAGAGTTTCTAAGATCTCTCCAGGTTCGAACTTCAGATCCTGATCTGATCCTTGCCAGGATCCGATGGTTTTCTTAGACCTAGATTGTATTTGGACAGACATATTTCTGTTGATCTCCTAAACTGATCAGTAAGTTTCCAAGGTGATATTCTCAACCTTGTAGATCGGTTTTGAATCTTTCCAGAGCATCCCATCGGCACTGATTTCAGATCCTTGAGATGTCTGGCTGATGTTCTTAATATGAAGTTCTATTTCAAATTCCCTGATGTCAGGAGTGATTTGACCGCGATATTTCCAGCTGATTTCCCCGCCGGGTTTAATTCTCCATTTCAAGCGGCCTGGTAAATCCAGTAAGGATGCACTGGAGATCAGCGCTTGAGCCATGGTTTCTACACCCAGAGAACCTGGCATAACCGGGTCCTGATAAAAATGGGCTCGATAAAACCAGGCATCAGGATTGAGAAACTGACGCACGAACAAATACCCGGAAGAATAATTGCCCCCGCTGGGGGATATCCAAAGCTTGTCTATTTCAGGAAGTCCGGCAACCTTCAGGGATTCGTTATTGTTTGAAGAAGTTTGGTTTTTTTGCCATCTGCCGGAGTCAGGATTTTCTGCATGCCATGTTTTATTGGTTTGTCCGCCATCCAACCCTGATTGGTTTTCCAACATTGGAAGTGGAAAATAACCAAATGATGATGTGCCCTGGTAAAAGAGCTGTCCTCCCCAGGAAAGTTCAAAAGCATATTTTTGGATGATCACATCTTCTAAAGAACTAGAGGATATTAATTTGACATGATTAGTGATGGTGGGACCGGGGGAAGTTGGCCATAAAGATAATTTACCTTCTCCATCCAGGTTCCGGAAATATAGATCCTGGGATTCTCGACCCTTGATGCTACCCATATAGGCAGATAAAAACCCGCAAGGCTGCAGCGCCATCTCCATGATTGATACATGAGGTAGACTCCTCAAAGAGCCATTTTTATACCAGCCCTGGTCAGGGAGATCAAATTCACTGGTCAATGTAGAACCTTCCAAGACCTGTTCGGCCTGAGCTTCGACTTGTACGACCCTGTCAATAAACTGGAGCTCTCCATTGGGCAGCCTTGGAATTCTCCGGTCCCCAAAACCGCTGAATGTATTTCCAAAACAGACCCTGTGATCACCCCTGGTGAAAGCCTGGATTTGTTCTTTCGAGTACAGAGCTTTTCTAACTTTAGTAAGGAAAGCTTTTTCCGGAGGGCTGCCCGCCTGGATTTGCATCAGCCTGGCCAGATTGCGGGTCAGGGTTTGTTGATTCTCAAGAAAATCTTGATGGCTTTGGGCAAGATCTTCCGAGATCTGGTCCAAATTCTCAAAATATGACCTCATGATTGGTTCTGGTAAACTGCCAGGTATTTGATGATCTATCTCCAGTTCCGGTTTCTCTTCTTTCCTGGCAATTGTGCTGGGTTGGGGAAGATTTGGTTCTTCAGTGTCCTCTCGCTGATCAGGCGCCAAATAGAGAGCGGAGATGTCTAAGTCCACCCGGTGACTTAGCAATAGGGCTATAACTTTCAGAACACCATGTAAATCTGGTTGATATCTTTTATTGATGGCGATCGCTGCGTGGGGTTTGTCCTGGAGGATCTTTTCTATCCATCTGGAACAAGTTTTCTGGGGACCAACCTCAATGAAGATCCGAGCCCCATCATTATAGACCCGGTTGACCAAGCGGGGAAAATCCACTTGTTTGCAGGTCATATTCGCCATGTCTTCTGCTAAATCCTTTTCATTTAGAACTAATTTTTGGTATTTTGAAGCGGAGTAGAAATC
>JAGHAU010000227.1 GCA_021161345.1 Anaerolineales bacterium
GTTCTGAATACCGCTGCCGTCAAACCGAATATCACACCACTAAAAAGCAGCATGGCATACCAGGGAAGACGCAGCTGAATGCCCTGCCCCAGGAATCTCCACCAGGAAAGTTCAGCACCAAACTGGATCACAGTCATCAATAAAAATAAACCCAGCAAGATTACCAGAAGGTAATCAGCAAATTTGTAAACGCGAAGTTTTCGGAGAGCGTTTACAGTCAGGCTTATACAATATACAGCGAGACATATGTAGAAGATAGCTGGTAAGGTCAGAATGAAATTCATAGACATTTCTCTTCTTTAGAATAATCGCACTGACACTTCTACTCCTGCTTCCAGACCTGTTGTGGAAGAGGGAATTTTCACCAGGCCGTCCGCCTTTGCCAGCAGGAAGATCAAGTTGCTGCGCCCAAAGATCGGTTCTGCCTGGAACACCCCTTTTTCTCCTTCAATCAATCTAACCGGGATCCAATCCTCCCGGCCTGCCTGGGATGGAACATTCATTATTAGCTTCGCCGGGATGGAAGCCGGGGTCATGCGGTTTTTTAATCCCAGATAAACCTGGATGATAGGTTTCACAAGAATATAGGCGATCACCAAAGCGCTGACAGGATTCCCAGGCAATCCGATCATCACTTTTTCACCAGCAAGGGCGAAGATGGTCGGTTTTCCCGGTTTTATGCTCACGCCATGGACCAGCACACCTGGATCGCCAAGCTCATTCATTACATCCGCAGTCAAATCCCTGGAACTGGCAGATGAGCCTGCTGTCACGATAATGTGATCACATTCTTGAAGTCCGATTCGCAGAATTTCCCTTAAATCATCCCGATCATCTGGAATGATACCATAATGGATGACCTCAGCGCCTAACTCATTGATCAATGCTCCCAGGGTGTAAGAATTGATATCTCTGACCTCTCCCGGTTTGGGATTTTGATCCGGCGGGATCACCTCATCACCGCTGGATATGATCCCTATTTTGGGCGATGAGATGGTTCTTATTTTTGTGATTCCCAATGCCAATAATCCGCCAATTTCCGCGGGTCTGAGCCGGGTCCCTTTGGAGATCACGATCCCGCCTTCAGGAACATCCTCACCGATCTCGATCACATTCTCACCCGAGGCGACTGAACGGAAGATCTCGATCTCCCCGGCATCCAGCACCTGTGTATCTTCCAGCATCACTACCGCATTTGCACTTTCTGGCAGCATTCCCCCGGTATGGATCAAAGCACATTCTTTGCTGCTCAGATCGAACTCAGGCGCATTTCCCATTAACACTTCTCCAGCCAGTTTCAAGTAGGCAGGAAGTGATTCGCTCGCTCCATGACTATCCCGTGCTATCAGTGAATAACCATCCACCGTAGATCGCCTGAACTCCGGCAGATCCTGGGGAGATAAAATATCTTCAGCTGTGACCTTTCCCAGGGCTTGTTCGGTTTTTGTATCTTCATCTCTAAGATCTAAATGAAGATGGCTGAACAAGAGGGATAAGGCAGCTTCAGGTGAGACCAAGGATAAAAATTCTGGCATAGGTTTCGCGACCCCGGATCAACGGACCCAGACTGTATATGTTATCAAATAGACCGGTAAAAAGAATATTACCAGTGAAAGGAGCGTTATCAGCGGCCAGCGGACTGGAGCCCCGTCTTGCAAACTGGACAAATACCATATCAGATATCCAGCCACAGGAAGTGTCAGGAATACCGGCAAGATCAATCGGAAGGGCATACCAAAGATCAACGCAACTCCGAATAACAAAAATCCACTCAGAACCATCAGGTTATGCAGGTAAATACCCCGCTGCCAGCCCAGGCGTACAAGCAAGGTTTTCCTACTTATCCGGATATCATCCGGATAGGTTTTCAGGCGCAGAACCAGGATCAATGCCAGATGCAATGGGAATAAAGGAAAGACACCCAGATATAAAAATCGGTGGAATTCACCGACCTGGAGAAGATACCCGATAGCAGGCGGCAGCACTACCAGAATTATGGAGGTAAAGAATTCCCCAATCCCGGATAGATCCAGGGAGACCCCTGGAATGATCAGCAGGCAGTATAAAACAAAAAAGCTGGCCATAACCAGCCCGCTGGAAAAGGATAAGAACCCGGAGATCCCCAGGATCAACGTTAAAACAGCACCAACTGCCAGGCAAGCAACCGAGATATATAAATAGATCTCATCCTTGCTTTTCAGGGATTTGTCATGAGAGTCTTTTTCGTCCTGCTCTTTTCTAACCAAACCCCGATCAAATGGCGTGTGAAAATAATCTCCCAGGAAATTCAAACCTATCGCCAGGGTCAGGATCCAAGCCAATCCGATCATTAATGGTGCCGGATCAATTCTATGGCCCAGATAACGACCAAATCCTACACCCAAAATATATAAAACTATCAGGGTCATCAGGTGTAAGGGGCGAATACGTTGAACCAAATCCAATTTTCTCGTCTCTGTCATCTGCCTCTGATTATAACTAGCTTTCCCGGGATGGAAATGGTTTCTTCAGGTTCCTGAGCCTGAAATCGACTCATTAACGGAAGAAATTAGAGAGGAAAAACCACAGGTTTGCGGGCCGTTCAGCCAGACGGCGCACAAAGTAGGGATACCATTCACTGCCATAAGGAACATAAACCCGCACCGCGTAGCCCTGGTCGTGCAAACTCACTTGGATATCTTCCCGGATGCCAAAAAGCATCTGGAACTCCAGTCCTCGTTTATCGAGACCAATCTGATCAGCATAGTTAAGCGCATGATCTACCCTGACCTGATCATGCGTGGCGATTGCTGGAAGAGGAGGAATACTTCCATCTGGACTGACGCTGGATCCGATTTCCAGGGACCTATCAAGCAGCAGCTCCGTGCTCCTGTCAAAGTTCTCGTCAACAGACTTTTTCTTGGGAAAAGCAACCGTACTCGGTTCCTTATAGGCGCCTTTGCATATCCGGACTTTGCATGATCCAGACATCAAATCCTTGATATCATCCTGACTGCGAAGAAGACTGGATTGGATCACAATACCTGTGCAGTTTTCAAAACCTTCGCTTCTGACCGAATTAAAAAGATCCAGGGTCGCCTGGGTCAATGACGAATCTTCCATATCTATGCGGATGAAGATATTCCCTTCACAGGCACTCTCCATGATGCGGAATAAATTCTCCCGGCAGATTTCCGGGTCAAGGACCAATCCAATCTGGCTGAGTTTGATCGATATACCAGATGGAACTCCTTCATCAACCAATCGATTTATGATCATTATGATCTCATCCGCAGCAAGGATTGCCTCTTCGCGCGATGTGACATTCTCTCCCAGATGATCCAGGGTGGTATATATTCCCCGGCTATTGAGATCCTTAACTACGGTTATAGCTTCATCCAGAGTTTCCCCGGCTACAAATCTTGCCGCTGTTCGGTTTGCAAAACCCCACCCCTGAACTATCCTCCTGGCCCAGGCAGCTTGTGATAAATAGGTTAAAACCAATCTCAACATTATACAGATCCTCCGGACACTTATTCTCTCAGGTTGCTTTAATCCTACTCCTCATAATACTTATTTTACATGTCAAATTTACTTCAATAAGGTGCAAAATGTCAGTCCCTGATTAAAATCTGGTCAATAATCTGAACAAGGAATATCGCTTAATTTTCAGAAATACCATTTATCCGCTGATACCTGATTTTGTTATACTGGAATATGATAGAATTAACCTGGATTTTGGACGAATGTCATATACAAGGACTTAGAATGCTAA
>JAGHAU010000220.1 GCA_021161345.1 Anaerolineales bacterium
GATGTATAGGCTATGTAGGTGTCTGCCTGGGCGACTGCATCGCCCAATGGACCGGTATTGCTGATGATGCCCTTTTCCGGCGAGCAGCCAAACTCCCCAAAGTGGATTTGAACACTCCTCCATCTGTTATTGGCAGGAATACTCCCCATGCCATGCAGTCCGGATTGATATTTGGTTATGTTGGCCTAGTGGAAGGCATGGTTGCGCGTTTTCGTAAGGAACTGGGACCAGATATGAAGGTAATCGCCACTGGCGGTTTAACAGAGATCATTGCCAGGGAAACCAAGGTAATAGATATTGTCGCGCCCTGGTTGACTCTGGATGGGCTGAGGATCATCTGGGATATGAATCAATAGAGATTTTACCCCCTTCATCTTAGATTTAGAGAAGGAAGACAAATGAGAGTATTCGAACAAAAAAGAATCGTATTGGGTGTAACTGGATCAATAGCGGCTTATAAATCCGTTACTCTGGCTTCTTCATTAACCAAAGCTGGAGCCCTGGTAGATGTCGTCCTGACTGATGCGGCAGCGAAACTGGTTGCTCCGATAACTTTTTCCTCAGTCACTGGGCGTAAAGCTTATATCGATGAAGACCTTTGGAAAGTGGATGATCATGTACTGCATATTGAACTGGGTGAGAAGAACGATGCCTTGTTAATTGCCCCGGCAACAGCCAATACAATTGCAAAAATGGCCCAGGGGATGGCGGATAATTTATTGGTGTTGACTGCCCTGGCATCGCGGACTTCTCCTCTGATAGCACCGGCTATGGATGGCGGTATGTACAGCCACCCGGCGACACAGAATAATCTGGATCTATTGAATAAGCGTGGGGTGGAGATCCTGGGACCAGCAGCGGGCCATCTGGCTTCAGGTCTGTCGGGAATAGGACGGATGCTGGAGCCAGACCAGCTGCTGGGGCATCTGCGCTGCTGGCTTGGAAGAAATGGAATTTTGAAGGGAAAGAAGGTGCTGATCACCGCAGGGGGGACCCAGGAACCAATTGACCCGGTACGTGTTATCAGTAATAGATCTTCTGGAAAACAAGGTTTTGCGATTGCCCAGGCTGCACTGGATCAAGGTGCTGAGGTTATCTTGATCACAGCCCCAGTGGCTCTTTCATTACCGATCAGGGCCAGAGTGATCCCCGTAAAAACTGCCAGCGAGATGGCTGAAGCAGTTTTCTCTGAATCAGATGATGCAGATATCTTGATCATGACGGCGGCAGTAGCAGATTATAAACCCACCCGGGAAGCAGATAAGAAAATCAAAAAGGATCAGGGTGGGTTGGATGCCATCCAGTTGGAGAGGACTGTTGATATCCTCAAGGAAGTAGCTAATAGCAGGGCAAAGAAAAAAGTTGGTCCCCCTGTAGTGATAGGATTTGCAGCAGAAACGGAAAATTTACTTGAAAACGCAAAGTCCAAACTGGAGAATAAGAATCTTGATTTGATCGCAGCCAATGATGTCAGCAGGCAGGATCGTGGTATCGGATCGGATAAAAATCAAGTAACATTGATATGGAAGGATGGCCAGACCAGGGAACTGCCAGTGATGGATAAATCTGACGTTTCGGATGAACTGATCCTGGAGGCAGCAAAATTACTGGTATAGTTTGATTGTTCAATTCTCATTTTAATGATGGAATCCCCGCACGCAAGGAGGGTTTTTTGTGACAGCAGGAACCTATAAAAAAATGGCTGGAAAACTGGATACAATGCCCCACAGTTATCCTGCAACTGAAAGTGGGATAGAGATCCGTTTGCTTGAAAAGATCTTCACCCCGGAAGAAGCTCTTCTGGGGGCAGAGATGTTTTATACGAAAGAACCAGCCTCTGCGATCGCTGCCCGTGCTAATGTTACGGAAAAAGAAGCCCGCCGCACTTTAAAGAATATGGTCAGAAAAAAAATGATCCTCTTCTCCAAAGGAGAATCAGCCCTCGTTTTTGGCTTAATGCCGTTTGTTGTCGGGTTTTATGAAGAATTGCTTCCCAGGATGAATGAGGAGATTGCAGAATTGTTTGAGCAATATTTCCAGGAAACCCAGGGAGGTATTACAGGGAAAGGTTTATCAGTTCACCGCGTCATCCCGATCCAAGAATCAATTGATTTTGAGATTGAGGTACACCCTTATGAAAAAGCCTCCAATTTGATCGAAAACGCTCAGGCGTGGGGTGTGAGGGATTGTATCTGCCGGGTACAAAAAGCCTTGATCGGTGATCCCTGCGGCCATCCGGTAGAGAATTGCCTGGTTTTTGCGCCGGTAGAAGGATATTTTGAAAACAGTGAAGTAGATCGATCCATCACTAAAGACGAAGCACTCCAGATCCTGCGCGATTCGGAAGAAGCCGGGTTGGTCCACACCACCGGTAATTACCAGAACCGGAATTCCTATATCTGCAATTGCTGTACCTGCAGCTGTGGAATTTTAAGGGCTGTGGCCGAGTTTAATAATTCGGCAGCCATCGCTAAATCGGATTTTCTGGTTGTTGTGGATGACGGATTATGTGTTGCTTGCGGAGATTGTGTGGAACATTGTCAGTTTGACGCCCTGAACGTTGATGGGGTAGTATGTGAAGTGGACCCGAGGAACTGTGTGGGTTGCGGGCTATGTGTCCCAGCCTGTCCGGAAGAAGCTCTGGTCCTGCACCGCAGAGAGGTGGGTGAAGTATCTCTTCCCCCTGCCACGCTGAAAAATTGGGGAGTAGAACGTTCACATAATTGATCTTTTAGATTCCAAACCAGAGAAATTTAATGATTCTTGAATCCGGGCTTTTGATTAAAGAGCCCGGATTTTATTCCTCGATATTCAAAAACCTCAAGTTTACGCAAACTGTGTCCAATGGTAGAATGAGCGATGTTTTAATAGTGTGTAGATAGTACTCCGAGAGCATGAGGAGGATTCTTTTGACGCTTGATCAAGTAAAAGAAATAACCCCAAATCATTTCAGCCTCCCCCGCAGGATCGAACGTCTAGGTGAACTTGCCTATAACTTGTGGTGGACCTGGAATCCTGACGTCCAGCGCCTTTATAAACGAATTGACAGTGATTTATGGGAAGAGACAACCCATAATCCGATTCAATTCCTTCGCAAAGTCGAGCGGGCAAAATTGAATGCGGTGACTCACGATAGTTATTATCTGGATTTTTATGATCGATCCTTACTGGCTTTTGATCAGTATATGGAACGCGAGGATACCTGGTACCAGAAAAACCACGGCCATATTGATAAAGAGGTAATTGCTTATTTTTCTACCGAGTTTGGACTTCATGAGACAGTCCCGATCTACGCTGGCGGCCTGGGTGTCCTTTCAGGCGATCACCTGAAAGAAGCAAGTGATTTGGGCCTGCCCCTGGTGGCTATGGGATTCCTGTACACCAAAGGTTATTTTACGCAGGTCATCAGTGAAGATGGCTGGCAGGAAGCCCAATATGCTAAATTGAATTTTGATGAACTGCCTGTGCTGCCGCTGGTGGATAATGAGGAAAAACCAACCACTGTTTCTGTAGAATTGGCAGGCAGGGAAGTTTTAGTAAGAATGTGGAAGATCCAGGTAGGCCGAGTACCCTTGTATCTCCTGGACTCTAATGTAGATGGCAATTCCGATGACGATCGTGAACTGACATCAAGATTGTACAGCAGTGACCTTGATTTGAGGATTTCGCAGGAGATCATCCTTGGTATTGGCGGTGTAAGAGCACTCCGTAAACTGGGCCATTCTCCGGCAGTTTGGCATATGAATGAGGGCCATTCCGCCTTCCTGGTTCTGGAGCGCATCCGTGAGCAGGTAGAAAAGGGTACCAGCCTGGAAGAGGCGAAAAATTATGTCCAGGCAAAAACCGTATTCACTACTCATACACCAGTACCTGCTGGCAGCGATGAATTTCCCGCCTGGTTGATCGATAAATATTTCGGTGGATTGCAGCAGCAGCTGGGTTTGTCTCGGGATGAGTTTTTTGATCTGGCACGGCATACTGTCAGCTGGGGAGAGACGTTCAGTATGCCGGTCTTAGCTATGCGTACATCAAATCTCCGCAATGGCGTATCTGAATTGCATGGTGAAATTGCCCGGGAGATGTGGGGCTATCTTTGGCCTGATGTTAAAACTGACGAGGTTCCAATCAGCCATATCACCAATGGTATCCATACCGGAACCTGGCTGGCCCGCCGGATGCGCCATCTCTATGGCAGGTATCTGGGTTCGGATTGGCTGGACAATATTGATGATCCAGAGATCTGGGAAGCGGTTTCCAATATCCCCGATGAGGAATTGTGGGCAGTACGCAGGCACCTCAAAAGAAAACTTGTCATTTATATGAGAGAACGGGCCCGAGCCCAATGGGGACAGGATGAGGTTCATCCTGTCCAGGTCATCGCATCTGGCGCCTTATTGAATCCCTATGCATTGACAATTGGTTTCGCTCGGCGTTTTGCGACCTATAAACGGGCCGACCTGATCTTAAGCGATTTTGAACGGTTGTTAGGGATCATCAACAAACCCAACATGCCAGTCCAGATCATCTTTGCTGGAAAGGCCCATCCTGCTGATCAACCAGGTAAATTGCTGATCCAGAATGTATACCGGAAAGTGAAGAAAGCTGAAAGTGGGGGCAGGCTGGTATTTTTGGAAGACTATGATATGAATCTGGCCAGGTACCTGGTTCAGGGAGTGGATGTCTGGTTGAATACTCCCCGGCGGCCTAATGAGGCTTGCGGCACATCCGGGCAAAAAGCAGCTGTGAATGGAGTCTTGAATTTTTCGATCCTGGATGGATGGTGGCGTGAAGGATTCAACGGCAAAAACGGCTGGGCAATCGGTACTGATGACAGCCATACTGATTACAAATTCCAGGACGATATGGATGCTGAAAGCCTTTACGACTCCCTTGAAAACGAGATCATCCCCCTCTTTTATGACCGTTCTTCCGGTAATTTGCCGGTTGATTGGATTGGGTTAATGAAAGAATCCATCCGGACGCTTGCGCCTGAATTCAGTATGCGCAGGATGCTAAAGGCCTATGCTAACGACTTGTACTTCGAAGTGATGGACCGGACGAAGTAGGGTTATTCGGGAAGCGGGAAACCCCTGTTTTTCAACTCTAAAAAAGGATTATCGATGTTCACTTTTCAACTCACTCAACAAAGTATACTGATCGCTCTTCTGATCTTCACCGTCCGGGTGATTTCTACCAGTCTTGATACGCTGCGTTTGATCTTGACATTGCGCAGTAATAAATTCTGGGTTTGGGTATTGGGTTTTATTAACTCGACAATCTGGGTTTTGACATTTGCATTTATTTTAGCTGATATAGATAATATCGTGAATGTGATCTTCTATGCGGCTGGTTTTGCCACTGGCAATGTGATTGGCATGTGGATCGAGGATAGACTGGCGATCGGTTTTGCAGAAATTCGAGTGATCAGTCCCCATTTGGGGGCAGCCATCCTGGAAGTCCTCAGAGAGAATAAATTCGCAGTAACAGAAATTCCCGCCCGGGGAAAAGACGGGATGGTCTCTGTTATCACTTCCAGTATCCGTCGCAGCCAGGTCCATGATTTTGAAAAATTGGTCAGGGATGTGGATGCTGGCGCATTCATCACGACTGAGGATGTTGTGGCAGTTAAGCGGGGTTTCTGGCGAGTGAAATAGGAAAAACGAATAAATAAAAATCAAGTTAAAAAATAATCCCGGAGCTAATTAAGCTCCGGGATTTTCAAATTAAGAGACTTCATCCTATTTTATTCTAATCAGATCCTCTAAAGGGATTGGATCCACCTCCAGGCTAAACTGCCAGGCGCAGTAAAAATCTTCCGGATGTGGATCAGGCGGGCAGCTGATTACAGCGGTCCTGATGCGCGGATCAATAGTATGGGCGAAATAGGCATATTCAGCAATCCCAACCGGCTTGCAGGGAAAATCATCCAACCCCTTTCTTTTACGAGCGCTCTGAACGCGGCAATCATTCATCTCAAAGCGGAGAGTTCTCTCATCGCTGGATGTCATCGACTGCTCGTTGACCCGGGCATAGAGGCGGAATTGAAGCGCTTTCTGGAGGGCAGGGATACCACCGCCGGGTTCGATCTCGTGGAGCCTCATGATCCTCTTGGCTTCGATCTGTGTGAAGGAAATCCAGGCCTCCTTATCGAGTTCGATGGCTTTTTCAATACCGTACTGACGCTCTACAGCCTGGAACCAGAGCCCATCATGTGCCAGCCAATTTTTAGCTGAATCCTCCAACATCTCAATTAGGGTTTTCTTTGATAGTGAATAGAGCGTATCTCTATCTGGCATGAACCCTCCCATAGACTAGTACGCTATTTAGATTCTAGCATAATCCAGGTAAGGGAACCGTTTTCCTCAAGCAGGGGCAACGAGATAATTTATCCAGCGCTGGGAGAAGAATCGGTACAAACCAAAGACTAGTTTGAAGGCTTCATCTGCTAATACCATCAAGTAAACCCAATGGACTGGTAATCCTAAAACGTAAGCGCCAATGAACGCCATCGGTACCCCAACGACCCAGACAGACCCGGCGTCAATGAAGAAGGCCACTCTTGTATCTCCTCCCGCACGGAGAACTCCGATCAGCAGGATCAGGTTCAATGATCGAACGGGCAGCGATAAGGCCATTAAGCTAATCAATTTAACAGTGAGATCAATTGTTGCAGCAGATACCTGATAAAAAGATAATAAAGGAGTGACGAAGAGGAACATGATCAAACCCAGGACAGATGCTCCGATAGCTCCCAATAACAGGTATTTCTTTGCATAATCTGTAGCAAGTTCATTTTCCTGGGCGCCTATTCGATTGCCGATCATAATAGCGCAGGCATTGCCCAATCCGATAAATACAACGAAGATGATCCTATCCAGGGTTCCGGCGATATTCACTGCCGCAATGGATTCAGTGCCTATCCTGGCATAAACCACGTTATAAGTAGTGATCCCGAATGACCAGATAATTTCTGTGGCTATCACGGGTAAGGTTGTATTGAAGAATTTTTTGATAGACAGGATCTTGAAGTTAAGCAGAGCTGGCAGTTTTGCGGCCACAGGTAGTTTTCTGCGGTAGATTATTAGCAGCAGCAAAACAACCTCGATCAGACGGGAGATGATCGTGGCAATCGCTGCCCCTTTTACGCCCAATGATGGCAAACCAAAATTACCCAATACCAACCCGTAATTCATCAAAGTGTTCAGGCTTAATGCCACTAAACTTGTCAGCAGAGGAAGTTTTACGTTTTCAGTGCTTCTTAACACAAAAGCAAAACTGTTTGTTATTGCAGTGACCACGTAACTGAAAGCTACGATCTGAAGATAAACACTTCCCTGAGAGATGACTGCTGGATCCTTAGAATAAATACTGATCACCTGAACAGGAAGGAGAATTGCCACCAGGGAAAACAACACTGCACCGCTGATGCTCATCAATAAACTTAAACCCAGAACGCTTTGGATCCGTTCAGTATCTTTTCGTCCCCAATACTGGGCAGCGAAGATTGCTGACCCGCTGCCAACGCCAAAAAACAGCAGGGATACCAGGAAGAAGATTTGATTGGCAATTCCTACAGCAGCTACTGCGCTTTCCCCAAGCTGACCGATCATCACACCGTCCACAAGGTTTAGGGATGAGAATATCAAATTCTGGAGCATGATCGGTGCAGCCAGTTTGAGCATGGTATTGAGGAATTTCTTATTACCAAACAAGAACTTCATGAATCTCCTGATTGATCATTGGCGCTGGCTGAAAGCAATTTGATTATTATACTGTCTTTTTCAAAACAACCTCGCAATTATGAACAGCAATAGGTAATATAAGAATCCCGCAAGAACATCTCTCGACTTGGCAGGTATTAATTCCCCGATTATAATTTTCATGTGGCACAAAAGAAAGATCCCCGGGATTTATCCATCAATGAGCTGCGCAGGCTGCTGATCGAGAAACAACGCTCTGGCAGAAATGAGCGTATTGAACGCTATCGTGAGACAGGTAGAGTTGTCCGCCTGGTCTCAGATGAAGAAGAAACCTCCTGGGAAGATATCAGGACCACTTCACCTGTTGGGGAAGGTCCCCCCGATCCAGTTGCAGAGGAAAAAAAGAGGAATAAACGGGTTGTGGATGGCTTCTTGCTGGCAATCGAAGTCCTGGCAGTATTAGGCCTGGTATTTGTGCTTTTTAATGGATTGGATATCCTCCAGCAATTGAACAGGGAGGTCGCTCTTGCTTTGGAACAGCCCACACTGACAGCAACACCATTGATCAGAGCCGTAGTTCTGCCGGGAGGTCACACTCCGCCTGATTCACCTGGGGGCAGTCAACCAAATATCGAAGAGATTCCGGAACATTTACGACCAGTAGTTCAATCTTATTGGGAAATCCCGATTCCAACTCCTGGTCCAAATCATGCCATTAGATTGCAAATTCCCAAGATTAACAAGGATGTTCCGGTTGTGGAAGGGGATGGGCCTGAACAGTTGAAAAAAGGTGTTGGACATGCTATCTATTCCGCTAACCCGGGTGAGATCGGGAATGTGGTGTTATCAGCCCATAATGATATCCAGGGAGAGATCTTCCGCAATCTGGATCAGCTGGAAGAAGGAGACCTGGTAATCCTATTCTCTGAAAGGAAGAGCTACACCTACGTTGTGGAGGATGTTTTGATCGTTGAGCCGCACCAGGTGGAATTCCTGGAATCCACAGATGAATCCATTGCAACTTTGATCTCCTGTTTTCCGTATAGGATAGATAATCAGAGAATTATCGTCATCGCGAACCTAATTGAAGGATAGGGTGTTACAGCACTTGAACTCTGTGTTGGTCAATAAGAGGATTGTTGGACCGAATTTTCTATTGGGTTGAATGCAATATAGTGATAGTTATTGAGGATCGAAGGGGATAGACATCCATGACCATTGAAAGCCAACGTTCACCATCCTGGGGGACAACTACAAAATTAGTGATCGGGTTAACCCTGATGGCAATTCTTGCCGGGATCTTTATTTACTACCGCTCCATTGTGTCGTTGTTGGTCCTGGCTTCGATCATTACTTATCTGTTCCAGCCGCTCGTAGCCTATTTGACCGGAAAAACCCGCCTATCCTGGCGAGTGAGTACGACACTGGTTTTTCTTATCTTCGTCATTTTATTGATCGGATTGTTAACAGGAGCAGGCCTGGTCATCGCCCAGCAGGCAACTGGACTGGTGCGAGTTGTTCAGGAATTTACTAATGATCTTCCAGATCTGGCGAATGATCTCACAGCCTTCCTGGAACAATACGGAATCAAGGATATCATCAATTTGAGTGACCTGGCTAATCGGCTCCTGGAGACTATTCAACCGCTGCTGGGGCAGGCTGGATCGATCGTTGGCTCTCTGGCAACTGGTGCTGCAGCCAGTATAGGCAGGATCTTCTTTATTGTTTTTGTTGCGTATTTCATCCTTTCTGAATCTCAACGAGTGGGTAAGATAACCTTCGATCAGATCCCTCAGTATGGTTATGATATCCGACGAATGACCCGCCAAATGAGTGTGATCTGGGAGTCATTTTTCCGGGGGCAATTTATTATCTTTGTGATGGTGTTTGTTGTCTACCTGATCATTCTTTCCGCACTGGGTGTCAGATATTCAATTGCCCTGGCAGCCTTGACCGGCCTGGCGGTTTTTGTCCCTTACGTTGGCTCCTGGACTGCATCCATAGTGATGGTTCTGGTAACTTTTTTACAGCCGGGAAATTATTTTGGTTTGCTGGCCTGGCAGTATGCAATCATGGTTCTGGCGATTTCATTGACCACCAATTTCATATTTGATAATTACATCACTCCCCGTTTTTTGGGACGGACCCTGGATATTCATCCGGCTGCAGTGCTGGTTGCAGCTTTGGCCATGGCCAGCCTGATGGGGGTGATCGGTATCTTCTTGGCTGCTCCGGTTGTTGCAACACTCAAATTGCTCGGTATGTATATATTTCAAAAAATGTTTGATCTCGATCCCTGGCCTGAGCCTGAAGAAGAATCGACCCCTGTTGAATTCCCCTGGTTCCGCTGGTCCCGGCAATTGAAATCCTGGTTCCAGAAAATGAAGTCCAGGAAAAAACTTGAGAAGTAAAATAGAAAAAACCTGCTGAATTTTTTCAGCAGGTTTTTTCTATTTGATCGAATTACCTAAACTGTGGCGCTAACGGGGGAGTAAAGGATTTCTTGAATGTTGACAATCTTCCGCCGCAAATTTTTATCCCTTTCCAGAAGATCCGTTATTTTATCGTGGCCGTACATCACCGTGGTGTGGTCTCTTCCACCCAGGAGTTCACCGATCTTGGGCAGTGATAATTCACTTTCTTCCCGAAGCATATACATCGCCACCTGCCTTGGGAATGATACCCGCTGGCTGCGGCTGTGACTCAACAAGTCTTCCATAGAGATGCCATATTCCTGGGCGATGGTATTGAGGATTTGTTCAGGTTCGATTTCTTTGGTTTCTGGCATCAGATCTGCCAGGGCATATTCAACCAATTTCTCGTCGAGAACCATGCCCCTCAAATCTGCATAAGCTCGCAGGCGAGTCATTGCTCCTTCCAGCTCCCTGATATTGGTCTGGAAGCGCTGAGCGATATTTTCCAGGATAGAGTCCGGCATATCGAATCCCATCCGCTGGGCTTTTGATTGGAGAATTGCCACCCGGGTTTCAAAGTCTGGCGGTTGAATGTCAGCAGCCAATCCCCATTCAAAGCGATTGCGAAGGCGTTCCTCAAGAGTGACCATGGCTTTTGGCGGTCGGTCTGAGGTCATTACGATCTGCTTGTTCTGGCCGTGCAGGGTGTTGAATGTGTGGAAAAATTCTTCCTGGGTTGATTCCTTCCCTGCGATGAACTGAATGTCATCGATCAGCAGGATATCGATCCTGCGGTATTTTTCCCGGAATGCCTGGGTTGTATGATTGCGAATGGCCATGATCAGGTCATTGGTAAACTCTTCCGAGGAGACATACAACACTTCCAGCCCCTGGACCTGGCCCATATTACCGATTGCGTGCAGCAAGTGGGTTTTTCCCAACCCAACGCCGCCATACAGGAACAAAGGATTGTATGTCTGGGCAGGTTTTTCAGCTACTGCCAGGGAAGCAGCATGTGCAAGACGGTTGCTGGATCCAACCACAAAATTATTGAAGTTATAGCGTAAATTGATTGAGACTCGTTGGGGAGGGGAGTTCTCAATTCGGGGAATTTCAACCAGGGGTGAGTCAAGCAGTTCTGATTGTTCCTGGGGGGTATGTTTTTTGGCAACGTTATTAATTACGAAGGTGATATCAACCGGTCGGTTCATTGTCCCGTTCAGCAGCTTGGTAATGGTGCTTTTTAAACGACTATCCAACCAGTCGCGGGCGTAAGCATTGTGAACACCAATTTGAAAATTACCATCGGTTGCGGAGATCAGCTCTGCATCTCGCACCCAGGTATCAAAAGCCGCTTTTGGCATCTCTAATTGCAATTGGCCAAGGGCGGCTTGCCAGGCTTGCTTTCCTTCCATGGACTCTTTCCTCCTCACCTCTTTAAGAAAGAAGTATACTTAATCTACGGAAACTCCCCTTCCGTAAAATCAAGGCCTGATTATGCATCAGGAACAGCTGTTATTAGATTGTAATAATCCCTACTTGGGGGAACGCTTCATGACTAATTCTAATGGATGAAGTGGA
>JAGHAU010000155.1 GCA_021161345.1 Anaerolineales bacterium
GGATCAGCTCGCTCTATTCCCGGCGTACCTATCTCAGCCCTGATATCAGAGTCAGCAAATTTGTTAATATCTTTTGGCGGCCACCCCATGGCTGCTGGTGTGAGCCTCACTCTCGATAACGTCACTCAATTTAGGCGAGACCTGGCAAATAATTATGACCGTATTGCCGGCGGTCCCCCAGAACCTCCAGTAGTCAAAATAGATGACGAGCTGCCATTTCAATCAATATCTAATTCATTTATCAAGGATTTTCAAAGATTAGCACCCTTTGGGGCCGGGAATCCCAAACTCATGTTTGCCACCAGGAATGTCCACCTAAATACACAAGGCATCAGAGTAATCGGGAAAAATAAGGAACACAAAAAAATCACTATAATCGATAACTCAGGCGTTAAACAAGATCTATTATGGTGGAACAGTGCAGATATTGAACTCCCCGATGGAAATTTTGATATTGCTTATTCATTGGGACTTAAATCGTATAAAAACAAACTTCAGATACAGGCTACCTTACGCCATTTTCGAGAATCCCCAACAAAACGAATAACTTTAATAGAGGAAACCAAAGCAGCATTGTTTGATTTGCGTTCACATCCTTATCCCGATGACAAGATATCATCCTATATCTCCACACCGGGAATAGTTATTTGGGCTGAAACTAATTCCCCCGCAGGAGTTAATACTTTATCGCGTTCAGAACTCTTCAGATCCGACACGCTGGTTATATGGACAACTCCCCCAAGCCGTGAGGTATTTAGCCATGCTCTCAAAATAGTTAAGCCCAAGGAGATCGTATTTTTTGCGGTCGATCCTGATGTTCGAACACAAAGAGAATTTATTACCAAGCTCCATGGATTGTTAAAATTCATAACTGATTCTGATACCATATCTTTCGACGTCCAAGAATCTGCCGAATCCCTGGCGGTAACTCCTGCTTTGATCAAAGTTGGCCTAGATTGGATCCATCTTCATGGAGATTTTGATTTATCATTATTCATATCTAATTTCCTGATAGCCCCTGGTCCCAGAGAAAATCTGGCTGGCTTTCCGGTAATTGACAATAAACTCAAGTTCTTATTAAAAGAAACTGCCGCCTACCGTTCCTATTTTAACAAAGCAGAATTGGACACATTACTATGAAATACAATTTCGACCATGTTTTAGATCGCCGTGCTTCAGATTCAATCAAATGGAACTTTTTCGAAGAAGACGTGCTACCCTTGTGGGTGGCCGATATGGATTTTTTATCTCCACCAGAAGTCCTTAATGCTCTCCGAAAAAGAATCGACCACGGAGTGTTCGGTTATTCCAAGACCCAGGATAAAACCAAATCAGCTGTTCAAGATTGGCTCTCAAATCGTCATGGTTGGAAAGTCCAGACAGATGATATTCTAATTATCCCTGGCGTTGTTCAAGCTTTTAATGTGGCCGCAGCTGCTTATTCCCAACCAGGCGATTCTGTATTGATCCAGACTCCCGCCTATCATCCATATTTTTACGTGTCATCAAATTCGCAGCTCCATCAAATAGATTCCCCTCTTGTATGCGAATCCAGCGGTTATTATTCTCTTGATAGCTCACTTTTCAAACATTCTCTCCATCCAGATACCCGGACTTTTATGCTTTGCAATCCACACAATCCAACTGGACGAGTTTTTAATGAATCTGAGTTACATTCAATGGCACAGAGCTGCATCGAAAACAATACTATCATTTGTTCCGATGAGATTCACAGCGACATAGTCCACCCTGGTTACAAACATATTCCTATCGCATCCCTTTCTTCTGAAATCGCACATATGTCCGTAACCATGGTTTCAGCAACAAAATCATTCAATCTGGCTGGTTTGAAATCTTCCGCCGTGATCATACCCAATCCAAGATTGCGTGAATTGTTTTCAAATCAACTTTCTGGCTTTGTAGGTTCTGTCAATGTACTTGGCGAAACAGCCCTGACCGCCTCGTATGAATATGGAGAAGACTGGCTTACAGAACTACTCAATTACCTTGAAGGCAACCGGCAATTATTGCTGGATTTTATCAACAATGAACTTCCTGGTATAAACCTGTTTCCTCCCGAGGGAACTTATCTGGCCTGGTTGGATTGTTCAGAGCTGGACCTTGACGATCCCGCTGATTTTATCCTCAAACAGGCCCGGGTTGGTTTAAATTCAGGCGAATGGTTTGGAGAAAACTATTCACACTATGCGAGAATTAATTTTGGCTGTCCTCGGGAAACACTTACCGCAGCTCTTGAAAGAATAAAATCGGCTCTATTATTACGATAATTCTTTCCCTTTTCATTTATAGTACAATTTTCTGATGCCTTCCATAACGGACAAACTTAGGGATTTGGGAGTTCAGGTTGGTACATCTAATATCAAACCTTTGATAAAACCCGCGCGCTCAGCATCATTGACAGACACACTTCAAGGCAGCTGGGAAAAAACAAGTGCAGGCGATTGTTTCATTGTTCGCAAACATATACCTTTTTCCGATCAGAATAACGCCAAGGATTTACCGCTCCTTCCCCAGGTTGGTGTTTTTGAGTTTCTCAGCGCTTTTGCCGGTATATCTAAAATACCTTTCGACGAATATATTTTCATAGATACTGAAACAACAGGTTTGTCTGGCGGCGCTGGAACCTATGTATTTCTGGCAGGTGCTGCAAAATTCGAGAATGACGGTATCCATTTTGCCCAATTCTTCCTGCAAGACCCAGCAAACGAGCCTTGCCAGTTAGCAGCGCTTGAAGAGTTTTCAGCAAACGCCAGGGTTGTTGTATCGTATAACGGAAAATCATTTGATTTACCGCGGATCAAGAACAGGTATCTGTTTCATGGATGGCCCGCGCCTTTTCAAAATATCTACCATTTAGATCTGCTCCATATCGTCCGGCGCCTGTGGAAAACACAACTACCAACTTGTTCCCTCGGAGATGTTGAATACCATTTATTAGATATTCAGCGGGCTTCCCATGATATTCCCGGCTGGCAAGTATCAGAAAAATTCTTTGAATACCTTCAAAACGGCGACCCCGAGCCCCTTAAAGGCGTTTTTTATCATAACGAAGTAGATGTTATTTCCCTGGTTACATTATTGAGCTAC
>JAGHAU010000084.1 GCA_021161345.1 Anaerolineales bacterium
ATCATGGGTTTTGAAGTTACGCTCTATAACCGCACATCTGAAAATATTGCTGCAATACAGGCCCGAGGAGGTATTACCCTCGAAAGCCAATATCCTGCCGGCCCGAGAGGATTCGGTCATTTAGCTCGGGTTACTTCAGATATGAGGGTCGCAATTGAAAACTGTGATATAGCCATGATCGTAACCCCGGCTTATGCCCACTATGATATCGCCCGGAAGGTCGCGCCTTTCCTCCAGTCGGGACAAGTTGTGGTACTCAATCCGGGTCGCACCCTGGGAGCCATTGAATTCAGTCGGGTGCTCGATCAAGAGGGATGTAAAAATGGTGTAACAGTTGCTGAAACCCAAACTTTCATCTATGCATCGCGGTCAGATGGGCCCACCCAGGCTCGCATTTTTCGCGTCAAGGATGCCGTACCCCTTGCAGCCTTACCGGCCACAAAAACATCCAGCGTTTTAGAAATATTAGCATCAGCTTATCCCCAATTTATTGATGGGGGTGACGTACTCCAAACCGGCATCAATAATATCGGCGCCATTTTTCATCCAACCATCAGCATTCTCAATGCGGGGTGGATCGAAGCCACAAATGGTGGGTTTCAATTTTATCTAGATGGTGTTACGCCTACGGTGGCACACCTTATGGAAGTTTTAGATCGCGAGCGCGTGACCGTCGCCTCCGCTGTTGGCGTCCGAGCTATTACAGCCAGAGAGTGGCTCAAGATGGCCTATAACGCAGATGGAGATAATCTATACGATGCCATTCATAACCATTCTGGCTACCGTGGTATCAATGCACCTCCCACCCTCACCCATCGCTACATCACTGAAGATATTCCCATGAGTTTGGTACCCATAGCATCACTAGGAAATCATTATGGTGTTTCCGTGCGTGGCATGGAAAGTGTTATTCGCCTGGCTTGTATAGCTCATCAAACTGATTATTGGCGCCGGGGCCGCACCCTGGACCGGTTGGGCATTAAGCACCTGAGTGTCAGCGAATTAACCCGTTACGTCACTGGGCTTTCAACAAATCCAATGCCCATCCATGCACGTCACCCAAAACTGTCCCCCATCTCAGTATTTCGAGTTGAACATGCTCGCGAAGTTAATAGTCAAAAGTTGCTAGCGCAGATACCCCTTGATGATGATGATGTCAGTCTTTCAGAGAACACAATAAGTAATAACCCCCTGCAAGATTAATTAGCAGAAAGGCGTAAAGTTTTTTTGATGGAGAATAAATGGAAATTGCTTTAATTAAATCGTATTCTAATAAACCTTGGCGAAGTCCAGAAACGTACGAATTGATAGAGGATAGTTTGAGAGAAAAATGGCGCGTCAGGTCTATTCACACTAAAAATCCTCAAGCATTATACGGATTCATCAACCAATTGAAACATGAGGGTGGCAAACAAGTCTTTGTTTTTAATATCGCCGAGTACCTTGATGAGGAAAAAAAAACGGGATTTCTCCCGTCCTTATTAGAAGAATGGAAAGTTAATCATCTCGGTTCTAGTGTGAAAGCTATTGACATCGGCCTCAATAAAGCAAGAACAAAAGAAATCTTAGATAGATGTCAAATTCCAACCCCCCGGTATTTTATTGCAACCAGAGAAGATCCGGAGAATAGAATTCGGGCAGAAAAAATTAGTTACCCTCTGATCGTAAAGCCAATCGAAGAGGGAGGGCATATTGGCGTACGAGAAGATTCAATCGTTTACGATTATGCTCACCTGAAAGATATCATCAACCGCGTTCTTGCTGAACATCATCAACCAGCACTTGTCGAAGAGTATATCACTGGAAAAGGGATGCGAGAGTTCAGTGTGGGGATCATTGAAGGCAAGATCAGACTATTCACACCTGTAGAAATTGACTTCGAATCCATGGATGGAAATCATGAAATTCTCAGTTTTGAGTCAGCCAAAAAAGATTTGGAGAGAATAAAACCATTACAGGATAAAAAAATTCTCGATCAGATTATCGACTTATCGAGCAAGACATTTAAAGCCATTGGGGCTAATGATTATAGTAGAGTTGATTTGCGAATGAACCATACTGGTTGTTATGTAATAGAAATCAACATCATGCCTGGGCTCGGACCCCATAGCTTCTTGCCAGAAGCAGCCAAAGGTATTCATGCAATCGAATATAACCAATTAATTCAGAAGCTGACTGAAAACTCCTTGCAAAGACAGATCAATGGAAAGTGAGAATGCCGAGGTGCGGGCCACATTAACCCAAACCTTTTCGGTAAAAGGATAATTCCACTTTGTTATAGTTATTTTCCTTATTCCTTGCAGAGAAGAGTATACACGATGTAGGTCTTAATAAAACGAGCTGACCAATTATTATCCCGCTTTTTTGCCTGATATCTGTTTATCCGTGTTATATAACATAAAACCGCTCTTCAATTCAAAGGCGGTTTTATTTGTAGCGCAGTTTCATTATGTTATCGGGGAAGAAATATCTTTAACTCCCATTATTCATAAAGAAGTTGGTGTTGTACTTGAGGAGCTTTTCTCTTTCTTCTGTCTACGTTTTTCCTTGATGGTCAGCTTTGCTTTCTTTTTGGTCTCCCGACCGCCTTTATCCTTTTTTCCTTTATCGCCCATATCAATTCATCCTTCCCAAATACATTGTCTTGCTTACTATCAATCATAGCATGAAAATCCCATCCCGAACTCACGGAAAGGTTATGCCTTCGAATATGGTTGGGATGGGTTGTTTAAGCGGGCGATCTTGGATCCGAACCGGATAGTTTTCAAAAACCATTCTTATCAAGAATAGGCGAAGTCCTCAGGTAGGACTTCGCTCCTTAATTACCAGCTGCGCAGCTTAGCTCCAATTTCCTTCTCCAGCCGTTTGACGATCTTATTCCGGATCGCCAGAACTTCTTTATCCGTTAAAGTCTTTTCCGGATGCTGGTAAACCAGGCTGTAGGCCAGGCTCTTCTTGCCCTCCCCCAGCTGTTCACCACGATAGACATCAAACAAGCGCACATCCCTCAGGGTCTTTCCACCAGTCTGCTGGATTAGCGCCTGCACATCCTGGGCTGGCACGTCACCATCCACCACCAGGGCCAGGTCCTCCAAAACAGGAGGCTGATCCGGGACCGGTTCCACGTCATAAAGGTCATCTACCCTTTCCAGCAGGGCGTTGATATCCAGGATAGCAGCAGGAAGCGGCTGATCCGGTAATTTGTAATTTTGCTTAACCTGCGGGTGTACTTCCCCCATATAGCCAAGAAGATTTCCGCCCACATCAATTCGGGCAGATTTCCCGGGATGGAAATAAGGGGCTGCTTCCGGCAGGTATTTCACCCCCTCGATATGCAGTCCAGCCAGCAGTGATTCAATGATCCCTTTGAGATCATAATAATCCATCACCTTTTTCTCCCCTCCCTGCCAGGAGGGATGTGAGCGGGACCCATACAAACACAGGGCCAGTTTAGGCAACTCCGAGATATTGAGTTCTGCATCTTCCGGGAGGAAGACAGGGCCAATTTCAAACAAAGCAATGCGTTCTTTGCTGCGGAAATTCTTCTCTACAACTTCCAGCATACTTGCCAGCAGCTCCTGGCGCATTACGGTCTTATCTGCGCTAATAGGATTGGCCAACTCCAGGTATTCCCGCCCTTCTTCTGCTCCAGGCGGCAAAGCTTTCCGATCTGCTTCGGGGGAAGTGATCCTGTAGGTAACGATTTCCTGCAAACCCAGGCCAGCCAGTTGATCCCGGACCATTTCTTCAAGTTCCAGATCACGATTGCCTACCTGCAAGGGCAGCCCGTCAGCCAGGTTGGTTTCCGGGATCTTGTCATACCCATAAACCCGGGCAATCTCTTCCATCAGATCTGCTTTTCCGATTATGCCTTCCCCGATATCCAGGCGGTGCGGAGGTGTAGTTACATCCAGCTGATCGCCCTTGATCGAGACCGAGAATTCAAGTTTTGTAAGAAGTTCAGCAATTTCTTTGGCAGACAGGGAAATACCCAACCAGCGTTCAACGTCAGCTGGAGTGAGGGCTACACGGGTATCTACTTGCGGCAGGGGGTATTCATCAACCAATCCTTTGGCTACTGTTCCGCCAGCCCATTTCCTCATCCATTCCAGACAGCGTTTTACACCAATGGGAGCGATCTCCGGATGGACGCCACGTTCAAATCGATAAGCCGCCTCAGAAGGCAAAACCTGGGCGGACACCGTTCTACGGACATTGACATAATTCCAGGAGGCGCCTTCCAGGAGCACGTTTTTGGTTTTGCCTTGAACTTCAGATTCAGCGCCGCCCATCACACCAGCCAGGGAAAGCGGTCCGGCCTGATCGGTCACCAGGACCGTGAAATCATCCACTTTCCTTTCCACATCATCCAGAGTGGTCAGGCTTTCGCCTTGCTTAGCCCTGCGGGTGATGATTACGGGAGGTTTTCCCTTGGCTCGATCCACCAGAACATCATAATCAAAAGCATGCAGTGGTTCGCCGATCTCCAGCATGGTGTAGTTGGTAGCATCGACCAGTGCATCGATCGGGCGCACCCCAGCCAGTTTTAGACGCAGCTGGGCCCAGTATGGGCTTGGTTTGATCTCCACGTTTTCAATCAGCCCCAACACGAATCTTGGATTGTCTTCAGGATTTTTGATATCGATCGAAACCCTGCCCTTGATAGGTTCTCCTTCCATCACTGGATTAATTTCAGGATATTTCAGCTTGGCTCCGGTGATGGCAGCAACTTCCCTGGCTACGCCCAGGATATTTGCCGCCCGGGCAATATTGGGAGTGATAGCAATATCCAGAACCGCATCACCCATATATTCCACCAATGACATTCCCGTGGGTGCATCTTGATCCAGCAGTATAATGCCTTCGTGTTCATCTGATATGCCCAATTCCTTTTCAGAACAGGCCATGGAATAGGATTCCACACCCCGGATCTTCTTCCTCTTCAAGGTCGTGGTCGCGGTAGGATCAGTTTCATTGTAGGCGTCAATGATCGTGGCGCCTTCCCTGGCATACACAACTTTCAGGGGAGGATCCAGGGGGCCTTTGCCTTTATAGGGAAACAAATTAGGCGCACCAGTCAGCACAGTATGCTGCTGTTTTCCATCGTCCAGCTGGCATAGGACCAACCTATCTGCATCGGGATGAGGTAAAACCTCACTCACCTCGCCAACAACGATCTCCTCAGGTCCCCAGGATATACCAGTGATCTTGGTTTCCTGCTCTTTTCCTTCCGGCATAGGCAGGCCAACATACCTGATCTCCTCAACTTCCAGGCCGGCCAGGGTTAATTTAAAAGCCAATTCTTCAATTGGCAGGGAAATCTCAACATATTCCTTCAACCATGATATGGGTACTTTCATTTTTCTTTCCTTTCAATAATCTCACGGCATTAGTTACCTGGCTAAATTTAAAACTGTTCCAGGAATCGCAGGTCATTTGCCCAGAAATTTCTAATATCCTCAATATGATGGCGCATCATCGTTATTCGTTCCGGGCCCATGCCAAATGCAAACCCGGAATAAACTTCGGGGTCGAATCCGCCATTCTTTAGCACAGTGGGATGGACCATACCGCATCCCAGGATCTCCAGCCAACCAGCTCCCTTACACACCGAACAACCTTCACCTTTACACAGAAAACAGCCCACATCCATTTCCGCGCTAGGTTCAGTGAACGGGAAATGGGAAGCCCGGAAGCGCGTTTTTGCGTCCTGGCCGAACATCCTGCGGGCGAAATTGCTCAAAGTTCCTTTTAGATCACCAAATGCAATTCCTTTCCCTACCGCCAGACCTTCCACCTGGTTGAACTGGATCTCTGAACGGGCAGTGATCTGCTCATAGCGGTAGCACATGCCCGGCAGGATGATCCGGATCGGCGGTGGATCATCAGGATACTTGCTGGTATGTTCCAACATGGCATGGATCTGCCCCGGCGAGGTATGCGTTCTCAGCATCAGGGGATCATCTCCCCTATCTTCAGCGCTTTTTACAAAGAAGGTATCCTGCATATCCCGGGCAGGATGGTAGGGCGGGAAGTTCAAATGCTGGAAATTATACTGATCTGTTTCCACTTCCTGAGAGCGATAAATTTGAAAACCCATATCGCCAAACACGCGGTAGATCTCCCTCAATGTCTGGGTTGTAGGATGGAGTCCGCCGCTGACAGTCCGCCTGCCGGGGAGGGTGACATCGATCTTCTCTCCTGCAAGGGATTGGTTGATACGCTCCTGCTTGAGCTGGCTCTCTTTTTCCTCGGAAGCTGCTTCCAGGGCGACCTTTACAATATTGGCAGCTTTGCCAATAGCCGGTTTTTCTTCTTTTGATAAAGTTCCCAAACTTTTAAAGACCTCCATTATCGCGGAACTGCGTCCCAGGTATTTCACCTGCCAGGCTTCCAGAACACTGATCTCAGTAATAGCTTCCACCGCATCCAGGGCTTCTTTCTTAATTGAATCCAATTTTTCTTGCATAGGTCCTCCTGTACTACTCAGTATTCCCTCTTGGTATGGAATTACGGGGCCTGAAAACAAAAAACCCGCCCCACAAAGGGACGGGGTTTACCCGTGGTACCACCCAATTTAGCCGGTTCTCGGCTCACTTGATCCCAACAACAGAATAGAACGATCCTGCGATTGGTTCCCCTGATAACGTCGGGGCTGCGGCTCAAACTACTCGGATTACCCTTTCCCTTGAGCTCTCGGGAGTGAACTTCCACTGGGTGACGATCTGTTACGGGATCTCAGTCTTTGCCCCGTATTCCCTGTCAGTGACAACCAGCGTACTTTTCTCCGTCAGCGATTTTCATATTTGATTATCGTTGTTAATTACCCTCTTATTATGAATAAAAAACCCAATCTGTCAAGACCTGCGGGGGTCGTATTTTCAGTTCAGCTGTTT
This sequence comes from Anaerolineales bacterium, assembly GCA_021161345.1. Taxonomy (GTDB): domain Bacteria; phylum Chloroflexota; class Anaerolineae; order Anaerolineales; family UBA11858; genus B10-G9. The sequence goes on from JAGHAU010000084.1 coordinate 6,897, forward strand.
CCGGTTAATTTGCTTTTTGTTTTTTCAGGATCATCTTCAGAAGCTCCGAAGACGTACGAGGCCAATCGGGCAACCAGCTGCAGCAGTTCCAGATCCTTGTCATTGAAAAGGTCTTCGGAGCGTGAATTTACCACTTCCAGCACGCCCAATACCCGGTTTTCAAGGATTAACGGGACAGCCATCAAACTCTGAGTGTGAAATCCGATGGATTGATCGACTGCAGAGATCCAGCGGTCATCTATCCGTACGTCTGTAACCAGGGCTGCTTTTTTATGCAGGTTTACCCAACCTGCTACACCCGCTCCTGCTGGAATCCTATAATCAGTCAGTTCTTCTGCCCGGTCACCCACCACCGCCACAAATACCAATTCATCATGCTCGTCATCCAGCAGCAGGACCGAGCCGTCTTCAGATTCTACGGCATCCAGGGCAATAGTGAGGATATTCATCACCATTTCGAGCAGATCAGATGGCGATGATATTGCCTGAGGATTACTCTGGAGTTCATTCAAGGACTGGATGACCTTCCAAAGCCGGTTGTTCTGATCTTTCAGGTCTTCGTTTTCCCTTTTAAGATTTATTTTTTCATCTTTCAGGGACCGTAATAACTGGGAATCCACCACTGGAAAAACTCCTTCTGTATCTCCCACCTGCCGATATGAATGACAGCAGGAATTCAACTTTTCCTCATTATAATGCGATTTCATCAAAATTGAGATTTGCTTCAGATGATCGCGCGGAAGCGTTTATAATTTACTCATATGAAAACTGACCAAAAACCCAACAAAATCATAGTCCTCGTATTAATTACAATCATCCTGATCAGCGGATGCGGCAGAGTAGGATCTCCCTCTCCATCAGCTACCCCTGTCCTTTCAACCAGAACGCCATTTCCTCCCTCGCCAACTCCCATTCCAACAGCCGCAGTAGTGAATGGAGATTTGATCACGATGTCAGAATTCCAGGAGGAGCTAGCCCGGTACAAAGCGGCAGTAAACCGTGAACTGACCCCGGAAGACCACACCATTGTGATCAACGATCTGATTAATACGACACTTCTGGCTCAAGCAGCTTCCTCGGAAGGTTTTCAGATATCAGATATTGAACTTGACAGCCGGATTGCCAGTCTCGATACCACCGAGCAGCCCCTAACAGATTGGCTGGCAGCCAACGGTTTTACCGAGGAAAGCTTCAGGGTTTATTTAAAGCGGTCCCTGGAGGCCGCCTGGATGAGAGATGAGATTGTTAACGATGTGGCTCTGGAAATGGAACAGATCCATGCCCAGCAAATGCTCTTTTACGACCTGACTGCTGCAGAGATCACCATGGAGAGCCTGAACGAAGGCAAAGACTTCTCTCAGCTTGCCAGCACTCATGATCCTCAAACCCGGGGAGATCTGGGGTGGTTTCCTGAAGGATTTTTAGTCATCCCCGATCTGGATCCCATCCTTTTTGGCCTCGAAGTTGGGGAAACTAGTGATATTATAGAAACAGAAATCGGGTATCATATCATCAAAGTTCTTGACAAAGACTCAAACCGCACCCTTGATCCTGCCATTCGCCAACTGCTGAAAGAAGGCACCCTGGATGAGTGGCTTGAACGACGCTGGAAACTGAGTACAATAGAGATAACCCTACCATCGTAAGTTGCTCCCAGGAGTAAATTTGTGCCTGACCCTTTTGAAGATTCATTTGAAGACTTGCTGGATGATCCTGAACCGGTAGAGGAACCAGCCCCTAATAAACCCCGGAAAAAAAGTAAGACGGGAGGGTGTTTTTTAAATATGCTTTCCGGTATCCTGTTGACTTCTACCATAGTTGTCGGCCTGGTTTTTGCCATCATATACATCAACCCCCAAACAATGATAAACCCGCTGCCGCCCACTACTTTACCAGCCCTGGTTATAACCAATACACCTACACCAACTCCGAAAGGCGTACTGCCTCCGACCTGGACCCCAACAAGTTCGCCAACTCCAATGCCGACAGATACGCCACAACCGACAGATACGCCACAACCGACGGATACCCCCGTCCCAACGGCGGACATAGAAAGCGGGACGACCTTCAAACTTCAAGATGGTTCACCCAGCTATGAGGTGAACGTCCATCATCCAGATGCGGCCTGCGCCTGGCTGGGGATCGGCGGGCAGGTATTTGATAAAGAGGGCGCTCCTGTTCCAGGCATCCTGATCGAAGCAGGCGGTACTCTGGGAGAAATTGATGTAACCGGATTGACACTCTCCGGCATGGCGCCAAACTACGGTGAGGGGGGGTATGAAATCATCCTCCACGATACCCCCTTGACATCAGAAAATGCTATATGGATCCAGTTATTAGATCAGGCAAATTTGCCCCTTACTGAGAAGATCTATTTCCAGACCTTTGACAGCTGTGATTCAAACCTGATCCGGATCAACTTCGTACAAGCCAACTAATAAAGAAGATCGCAAATGAGAGAAAAAAGGGCGGGCCCACTGGGCCGCCCTTTCTGATTTAACGCGGAAATATGATCTCTTAAAACCCTTACTGGGGAAAATACTGTTCCCGCTGTTCCCGGATCAAAGTGATCGCCTGGTCGATCAAACGGCGGTTATCCTCGAGCTGGTGCCAGCGGCTTGCGCCAGAGGAATGGGGTAAGGGAATCACCCACCTCCCTGAAACTTCCAGCCGGGTTGCTATGATCTCCTGCAATTTCAACTTTTTGGGGTAGAACAGATTTATCGCTAAACGGCCAATCGGAATGATCACCCGGGGATCGACAATTTCAATTTCCCGATCCAGGAAAGGCCGGCACAGCTCCTGTTCCCGGCGTCCTGGAACACGGTCACCACTGCCAGAAGGCTGTCTGCCGGGATAACATTTGGTCACAGAGGTCATATACTGGGTGGATCTGAACCAGTCTTCTTCAATCCCGGCTCGTCCCAGCCAATCAAATAACCGTTTCCCGCTTCCGGCATTGAATGGACGACCCGCTTCCTGTTCAGTGATCCCGGGCGCCTGGCCAATGGTCATGAACTGAGCGGAAACCAGGCCAGATACCACTGCCGGGGGATAGATCTCATAACCTTCCTCCAGACAGGCCCGGCATTTTTTCATAGATTGGTGCAAAGCAAATAATTTCTCGTATAAATCTGCCATAAGGATCGATTCTAAGTAGTTGAATTTGTGGTCAGCTCCAGCCACGATTTCTGGATGAAGAGGGCGTCTTCTTCCAGGGTTGGGCTTTCACATAATATCCGTCCGCCGGCCTTGCTGTCAAGCAGGGCCTGGAAAAGCGCACTCAGATCAAAATCCGATTCGCTGATCACCAAGTGATTTTGTTCACCTTTTTCTGTGTATTCTATGCCTGAAAGGTGGCAGTGCAGCCGCCCCAGGCTCTTTTCACCCAACGCATCCCGGTATGCATACAGGATATCCATCCATTCCTGATAGGTATTCACAGAGCCATCACCCGGCCTGGCATGCAAGTGGGCAAAATCCAGGCAAGGTTCAACTCCTGCCAGCTGGCTCATTTCGAGAGTATCTTCCAGGGAACCCAGCATGGCGCCTTTCCCCATGGTTTCAGGCCGCAAGATCACTGGATTATCTTCAGCGCGTAATTCTTTCACACAATCATCCAGACGAGGGAGAGCGACTTTCAGAACTTCAGCCGCAGGTTTCCCAAAATAGGACCCCGGATGGAAAACGATATCTGTCGCTCCGGATTGGTGCCCCGCCCGGGCAGCATCCATTAATCTCTGGCGTGATTTTGGCCATTCCTCTTGATCGGCATTCAGGTTGATGTAATATGGCGCATGGACGCTCAAAGCCACATCACGCTCCTGGCCTGCTTCCTTAATATTCGCAGCAGTACTTTCTGAAACCCGCACCGATCGTACCCAGCCCAATTCAAGGGCCTGAAGTCCAAGATCATTCAGATAATATATCCCGCCGACACTTCCGCCCGGTTTTTTGGGTTTGTTTTTGGGAGATCCCACAGTACCAAAACGAAAAGAATCCATATTCATTAATTCCTCACTTCCTCAACCAGTAATTAGAATAATACTTTGATCCAATTCCAGAGATGGGGACCAAAAACCAATAAACCCACCATGATGGATACCATGACACTAACCAATACGGCTCCCGCGCTGATGTCTTTGATAATTTTGGCTTTGGGATCGTAATCTGGATTGATAACATCTACTGTAATCTCAACTGCTGTGTTGAAAATTTCTGCAGCCCAGACCAGGCCAACAGTTAATAGTAAAATGACCCATTCCAGGCGCGGCAGTTTCAGCACCCCCGCCAATAAAAAAACAGCCAGGGTAAATGCTCCATGGATCCTGGCGTTCGGTTGGGTGATCAAAACGTATTTGATGCCTGCCAGGGCAACTTTGATTGCTTGATACCTGGCATGGACGAAACCTTTATTACTCAAAAGTATTAATTATCCTCAACTTCTATGTCCAGACCTAATTTTTTCAGGATCCGGGATTGGATCGACCACATTTCCTTTTTCTCGGTTTTATCCCCATGGTCATATCCCAACAAATGAAGGGTACCGTGGACCACTAATAACTGTAGTTCAGCTTCCACAAAATGTCCTCTTTTTTGAGCTTGTTCCTCAGCCCGAGGGAAAGCAATCACCACATCACCCACATACCTGCTCTCTAGATCCGGATCCTCGAAATCAGCCGGGAAAGATAATACATCCGTTGTTTTATCAATCCCGCGGTACTTCAGATTCAGAGTATTTAACTCTTCATCATCCGTGATCCTGATTAATAAGGATGGGGAATCTGGCAGGCCGCATTCAAGAAGCACTGTCTCCGCTGCTGACTTCAGTATTTGATCAGCAATTAATTCTCTGAAATTATCTTGTACTGTAATGAGGATCACCGGGCTATCTTTTACTCCCGCAGTTCAACCAGGGTCGCATCATCTGGTGAGATTTCTTGATTGCTGTCAGCTGAACTCTCATCTTCAGGATAATCCACCCGGGCATGATAGGTACCCTTCAAGGTAGTCGTAAAGGAATCAATGATCACCTTTAAATCTCTTAAGGTCAGTTCAGTGTTATCAAGCTGACCCAGGGCTACCCGTCTATCAACCATATCCTTGATCAAAGCCCGCAAGGCATCATCTGTCTCAGGTTTTTGAGAGCGGACATAAGCCTCACATCCGTCTGCCATCATTACCAGAGCAGTTTCCACTGATTGGGGGCGTGGACCTGGGTAGCGGAATTTAGATTTGTCGATCTGGCTTTCATCCCCATTCGCAATTTCTAGCGCTTTACCATATTGGTAGCGGGTGATCAATGTGCCGTGGTGTTCTGAAATGAATTCACGAATGCGGCTGGGAAGGCGATATTTCTTCGCCAGTTCAAGCCCATAATGAACATGGTCGATAATAATCTCAGCGCTATCTTCCGGAGCCATGTCATCATGGGTGTTTAATTGATTAGGGCCCTGGTTTTCAATATAAAACTGGGGATTTTTCATCTTGCCGATATCATGATATAAAGCGCCCACCCTGGCCAACATACTGTTAGCCTGAATGCGCTCAGCCGCTTGTTCGGCCAGATTAGCAACCTGAAGAGTATGCTGATAGGTGCCGGGGATTTCCCGCAGCAAACGCTGGAGCAGGGGATGATCCGGGCGTGATAACTCTACCAGCTGCAATGTTGTTGTCAAATCCAGCAGCGGAGCCAGGGCAAATTCCAGCAGGATGGTTAAGACGGCTGAGGCAACACCATAAAAAATTGAAGCGGCGATCAATGTTGCCAAACCGGTAACGTCTGTCGCAGGATCGATGATCCGGTAAGCAACCAGGATCACAGAGCCGGATACGGCGATAATGCCAGCAACTGAGACATAAGCGGATAGCCGCTGAGGGCGCCTCAGGATTAGCAGTCCCATCAATCCGCCTAAGCTGTAGTACAGGGTGAGATCCAGGGCATGCGGCATGCCATAAGCAGCCAGGATTGCCAGGGGAATGGTGGTGAACAGGGCTGTCCGGCGGTCAATCAGAGCAGCAACCAGCAGTGAATAGGCTGCCATGGGGAATAAATATGGGATTACCAAATGACCCGGGGAGACATAACGGGATAGTCCAAGAAAGACCAGGAACAGGACCAGCAGGACGATCATTTTTTTCGTATTTCTCAACATATAGGAATGCGAACGGAAATACAGAATGATTAGCACAGCGCATAAAATCACTACTGCCAAAGTGCCGGCTTGGTTCTGCCACCCAGAGAATGTAGTTAATAAACCGACCTCTTGTAAAGCCTCAATATCCTCTTCATGAATGATCTCACCCCGCCGGATAATGGTTTCTCCAGCCACGATTGACCGGGTAACCGGTGTAATGCCCTGGATTGCTTCCTGCCGGGCTGCTTCAGTTGCCTCTTCACTATAGACACTGTTTGGCGCCACAAATGCGGAAGCCAATTCAACTACCAGATTAACCTGGTCTTCTGAAAGGGACAAACTAACCAATGAAGGAAGCTGCTGGCGGGCTTCTTCCAGATCCACTACCCGGATGGCTGTGCGCATCACCTGTTCCAAGATCACTACAGTTTCCTGTCTCACCGTTTGCCAGCGCACATCACTGAGCTCAAGGAGCTGTTCAGCAGTACCCTGGGAAATATATATGCCGTCCAGGGCAGCCAGATCAGTGTATTTCTGTTCCTGGGTGGCGAATTGGTCATTTCTAACCGCATCAATGAACGTCAGGGCATCTTTAAGATAGTTGAGCTGCTGGCGGGCAATTGCAGAATCCTGCCTGGTGTAGATCGGATCTACACCCTGAGCCACTTCCTGCTGTAATTCTTCTGTCAACACCTGACTTTGATACGTCACTGCATAAGGTGACATCACATCCTGGGAAGCGACACTGCCTTCTGATACCAGCACGGTAGAGAGGGCGCCAGTCAGTGACCAGTTGATCAGCCACCAGATACCGCCCATACACAGAATTAAAACCAGAGTCAATGTTGCTGCTCTGATCAGGGATGGTTTTAGAGTTTTATCTTTCATAAGTTTGCGCAGGTAAATATCCTTTTCACCTGCAAAAAATAGATTTGATTCCAGGAGGCCAGATCTACTCAGCTCCCAGCAATTCCCGGACTATCTGGTTAGCTTGTTTTCCATCCGCTCTGCCGCGGATCTTTGGCATTAAAGCGCCCATTACTTTACCTATTTCAGCCATCGAGCTGGCCCCAGATTCCTGAACGGCTTCCTGGACCAGGATTCTCAATTCTTCAGAGCTTAATTGCTGGGGAAGGAACTCATTGAGGATCTTAATCTCCTGTTCCGCTTTTTCAATTAAATCCGGTCGCTGTGCCTTTTTGGCTGCCTCAATGGTTTCCTGACGGGCTTTGACTTCCTTTTGAATTAAATTCAGGACCAGATCTTCTTCCAGTTCTTCCCGGGCTTCCACTTCAGCGTTCTTAATCGAGGCCAGGGCCATCCGCAGGGTAGTTTTTCGCTGGGTTTCACCTGATCGTAATGCCTCTGTTAATGCATCTCGTAATTGTTTTTTTATACTCATATATTAATTATACCCTTTTCAACCCTTTAGCCCATGGGATGCATCATATTTCCCCCACCAAGCAGGTGCATGTGGATATGGGAAATTTCCTGGTGAGCATCCGGACCATTATTGATGATCAGCCGGTAGCCGGTCTCAGCTATACCCATTTTTTCAGCAGCAGCTTTTGCGCCGGAGAATAATTTTCCCAGGATGATTTCATCACTTTCATCCATTCCCCGCACCGAGGGTATATGTTTGTTTGGTATCACCAGCAAATGCACCGGGGCAGCGGGGTTGATATCTTTAAATACTGTGATCGTTTCATCCTGAAAAAGGATCTCACTCGGGATTTCCTTCTTGATGATCTTGCAGAATAAACAATCAGTCATAATAACCTCCTATTCTGGATCTAGGATTTCCCCCAGGACTCCGTCATGTGCCAGTTCTGTGATTTTCACCCTGGAAAAAGTATTCCATAAAACCTGGGATGAATGGGTTTCAACGCGAAGATAATTATCAGTTAATCCAACAGCTCTCTGAGTGATTTCATCCACCTGTTCCCAGAGTACGACCAGTTCCGAGCCCAAAAAATGGCGGCGGTAGGTTTCTCCGGAGTTTTTCAGAAGTTCCCTGATCTCAGCGCTGCGTTTCTTCCTGATCGGATGCGGGATCTGATCCTGGAAATCAGCCGCGGGGGTACCTTCCCGAGCGGAATAACTGAATACATGTCCAGCAGCAAAATCCATTTGTCTGATAAAATCGAAGCTTTCTTTGAATTCTTCCTCAGTTTCTCCTGGAAAGCCCACCAGGATATCTGTTGTGAGGGCAATTTCCGGCACAATAGACCGAATGTTCTCCACCAGCCAGGCAAATTTCTCCGGATTGATCGCCCGGGCCATTCGCCTTAAAGTGGCAGCTGAACCGGACTGCAGTGGGAGATGCAGATGACGGGCGACTCGCCCATCCTGCAAAAGCTCGATCAGCGCAGGCTGAACATCCCAGGGTTCTATTGAGGACAACCGCAGCCGGGGAACATCAGTATCTTTCAATATCTGCCTCACCAGATCTTGTAGTCCCCAGGTTGAATCAAAATCCTTTCCCCACGATCCCAGCTGAACACCCGTCAAAACAACCTCTTTGAACCCGGCCTGGACTGCGGCATCTATTTCCTTAATCACTGTTTCAGCTGTCTCACTCCGGGAATCTCCCCGGGCTACAGTTGTTATGCAAAAGGTGCAGTGATGGCGGCACCCGTCCTGGGCCTTGATAAAAGCGCGGGTGCGCTGGCGGCTTCCGGGAATTGTCACACGCTGAAGCGGCTCCCGGTCAAATTCCACAGAATCTAAAGTAAGAAGATCCGAGACCAGCTGGCCTTTTTCCGCATTGGAAACCACCCTGGTAACTCCAGGCAGATCCAGGGCTTGCTCGGGGTAAAGCTCACTCCAACAGCCAGTTGAAATAATATTTTTCACACCTTTGCGTGATATGCGGCGGATAATTTTGCGAGAGTCGGCTGCCGCGGCCGACGTCACCGTGCATGTGTTAACCACAGCCAGGTCCGCGTCAGCCGGATCTGCGACCAGACTGTGTCCGGCCGCTGTAAACTGCCTCGCGAGAATCTCGATCTCACTTTGATTCAAGCGGCATCCGATCATATCAAGGTATATTTTCATTATTGGAAACCATGCGATACCCTAAAACGCCTTCAGGGATTTGTCACCATTAGATTATCAAACCAGATATCCACCCCAAGAATATCAAAGGAGCCCACAATCAGTCCGATATCTCCATCAATGAAAGTGCTGTCATAGGCTTCAGCGATAAACTCACCATTAACGATCAACGCCAGCCGGGGACCATCGCAGATCACCCTGATATGATTGGCGCTTAAATCAGTATGAATGAAATCCGATTGATACATCTGGGGGGGATAAAGCAATCTCTGTTCTCCGCCTTCTACAATTCCAATTCCATAATAACCGTCGCTGCTGATGATCAGGAAATAGAAGTTTTCAGTATTCTGGTAGCGGCACAACACACCATAATCATTATCATCCGGCCCAGTATTCTTTCCTGCGTCAACTTCTATCTGGACATTCATGAAATAAAGGCCGGGATTAGACCAATAATCCGCATTCGTGGAATTAACAAGGATCCGATATCTGTCATTTTCATAATCAGTCAGGCCTTCCTGGGTCCTGACCTGGTCCCAACCGCTGGAAGGATCAGAAAAACCATCCTGAAACAGCAAATCCCCCGCATCGGCAGGGTACTCTCCGAATATCCTGGAGACCTGGGACATACTGCACGCCAGGGAAGCCAAAACTAAAAAGGAGAAAACAAATAACAACCAGGATCTTTTTTTCATAAAGTCTCCCAACTTTATCTACTGATAATTAGCTAACAAACGTTCAGCTTGATCGAACAGGGCTGGATTCTGGGTATATTTCAGCGCCTGCTGCAAATGGTAAACCGTTCGTTCGGCATCTTCGAAAGCTGAATAATAAATACCAAGGTGATAATGAGCTGGCGCATAGGCCGGATTCGATTCCAGGGCCATTTGGAAAAACTTCACTGCGTTCAGGTTATCATCCAGTGCCAGAAGCACCTGCCCCAGGACGTCGAGACTAACTTCATCAGTGGGTTTGAGCTGGACTGCAATCCGACTCGCGGGCAGGCCAATCTCTTTTACCTGATAATCATAGAGAACACAGAATTCAGCCAACTGATTGTAGTACTCCCCATTCAGGGGATCAAGCTCTACAGCTTCCTGGTATTTCTCAAGAGCTGCGTTCAGTTCGCCTAGAGCGGCTAAAGATTTCCCGGCTTCTACCCTTACATCAGTATTTGTGGGCCAAAGGTCTTGCACTACCTGGAAATAATCCAGGGCTGTTTGATGCGAACCCTGGCGCTGCCAGTACAATCCCAGGAAGAGATTTGCCAGGGGAGAGTCCTCGTCCAGAGCCAATCCTGTCTCGAGAACATCCAGAATGTCATCCCCGGGTTCATCCAGATGTTGAAGAGCTTCACCCAGATACAGCCAGGCTTCCTGGTAATCCTGGCGAAGAGCGGTCGCCCTATCAAAAGCATAAGCTGCCAGGCCCCATTGATTGATCGCTGCCAGGGCCTGTCCGGCAGTAACGTATTGATAGGCCGGTTCCTCAGATATTGCGGCCCTAATAGCTGTAGCGATACCCGCAGCTTCAGGGTATTCCTCTCGCACTTGATCTAGGTACGGGAGAGATTTAGGTGGAGTATCCGCTGCGATCAATAATCCGAAATGGTAGATAAGTTCTGGTGTACTTCCATCTGCTGATTGAGTGAGATATTGATGCCAGACCTCGATTGCCCTGGTAATTTCGCCATTCCCTTCATAAAGCAACGCTAATTCCTCCAGAGCCTGGGAGGATTCTTCCAGGACCTGCCAGGTCTCAGCCGCCATTTCCTGGTCCCCAAGCTGCAGATAAGTTTGTCCAAGCCTTATCTGACCTTCTAGAGATAGATCATTTTTCAGGAGGGCCTTTTCATAAACACTTTTTGCCGTTGAATAATCACCTCCAAGAAAGGCGGCATTGCCAGCGCTTTCCCATAGTGACATCCACCAGGGATTTTCTTCAGCCAGGTCGATCAGGATCTCGGCACCGGATGAATAGTCCTCTGCTGCAAAGGCAAGCCTCAACTTCCGTGTATTTTCGGTTACACTAATAGCAGACGGCGAAAAGCCTATCAATGAGCCGATCAGGATCAGCAGAACAAACCGAAGAGCAATTTTCAAGCGATCATTCATACCTGAGATTATATTGTATTTACTTCTGAAATGAAACCACAGGGGCTAGAGTCGGGGAAAAAGGTATAATCATTAGACTCCCATAATTTTCAAGAACACAAGGAGCCAAATTGGATTTTGGATTGTCAGAAGAGCATCAAATGGTGCAGCGGATGGTCCGGGGTTTTGCGGCCAAGGAAGTCCTCCCAACTATTCAAGAACAAGATCGAGTTGGTGGTATGGCGCCTTTTATCATTCCTAGAATGGCCGAATTGGGGATCCTGGGAATGACCATCCCTGTAAAATATGGCGGCCAGGGAATGGACTACATCTCCCTGGGATTAGTCAGCGAAGAGCTTGAGTTTATTGACACTTCCCTGCGAGTGGTGATCTCTGTCCATAACGGTTTGACATGTTTAACGCTGCTGCAATGGGGGTCCGAAGAACAAAAAGAGAACTATCTAGTACCCCTGTCCAAGGGGGAAAAGATCGGCTGCGGCGCCTTTACCGAGCCTGGCGCAGGCTCGGATTTTGCCCACATTCAGGCTACAGCAAAAAAGGACGGTAAAGACTACATCCTCAATGGGGAGAAGATGTGGATCTCTCTGGCCACCGTGGCCAATTTTGCAGTTGTCACAGTCCGGACAGATCAAAAGACAGATCAAGCCTATCGGGGATTATCAACCTTCCTGGTAGATCTGGACTCTCCGGGGATCACGCGGGGTGATATTCACGGAAAACTCGGTGTCCGGGCTGGATCCACAGGCTGGATAAATTTCCAGGATGTCCGGGTGCCAGCTGAAAACCTGCTGGGGGAAGAAGGGGAAGGATTCAAAGTAACTATGTCCGCCTTTGACAGCGGGCGTTATACAGTGGCAGCCGGCGCCACCGGATTGATCCGGGCATCCCTGGAAGCCAGTACATCCTATGCTGGGGAACGGAATGCCTTTGGCGGGAAGATCAGCGATTTCCAGCTCATTCAGGCCAAGATCGCCCGCATGGCTCTCGATTACCAGGCCGCCCGCCTGTTATATCTCAAGGCTGGATGGTTAAAGAACCAGGGTGTTCGCAACACCCGCGAAACATCAGCCGCCAAATGGTATGCCACGGATGCATCATTCCGGGCCGCTGCCGAGGCAGTCCAAATTCACGGCGCCTATGGTTTTAGTGATGAATATCCCGTTGAGCGTTTTATGCGTAATGCCAAAGGAGCCATGATCTATGAGGGCAGCAATGAGATCCAATCTCTCATTCAGGCCGATTACGCTCTGGACAAACGCCGGGATAAAAAGATCCGCCGGGAGCTGCCATCCTATGATCACCAAACCTGGATCTCAGGTCCAGGAAAAATATAATCAACTTTCTAATTATAAGGAGGGTAACAGTGTGAAAATAATTGTCTGCGTCAAGCAGGTCCCAGACACAGCAGCCACAATGACTGTTGATAACGGCGCCATCAGTTGGGGAGATGCGCCGCTGATTATCAACCCCTGGGACGAATTTGCTGTGGAAGCCGCCCTGAACCTGGTTGCAGACCAGGGAGGAGAAATTATCGCTCTCTGTCTCGGCAAGGAAGGGGAAACCGAAGCCATCAAACATGCCCTGGCGATGGGCGCAGATAGCGCCGTGATGGTTTCTGATCCGGCGTTGGAAGGAGCCGACAATGTGGCTGCCTCCAAAGTCCTGGCAGCCGCGATCCAGAAGATCGGTGAAGCCGATCTGGTCTTGTTCGGGCAGCAATCCGTGGATACAGACACCGGTCTGCTTCCTGTCCAGACAGCCAGACTGCTCAAATGGCCCTCCCTCACCCTGGTTTCGAAATTCGAATCCGTAAATCCTGGCGACGGTAAAATTCAGGTCCTGCGCTCAATGGAAGAGGCCGGGCAGATAGTGGATAGCTCCCTGCCAGCTGTTGTAAGCGTCACCAAAGACTATGGCGAACCGCGCTACCCATCGTTTATGGGGATCCGGAAAGCCTCCAAAGCTGAGTACCCTGTCTGGTCCCTGGCCGATCTGGGTATAGAAACACCATCATCCTCAATTGCCTGGCCGGAAGTTACTGAACCGGTTCAAAAGGAAATTGTGACCGAGATCATTGAAGGTGAGACCCCGGAAGAGAAAGCAAAATCCCTGGTTGAGAAACTTATCGCCGAGAAGGTACTCTAATGACAAAAAAAATACTTGCCTACATAGATCATTTTCACGGAAAAGCCCAGCCTTCCTCCTGGGAAAGTCTTGGATTGGCGGCTGTGATAACAAAGGATCTGGGCGGAGAAACCGCAGCCCTGATCCTGGGAGAAGGGGTAAATGAACTGGCTGATACCGCGTTTCAGTATGGGGCGGATCAGGTCCTCCTGGCTGACAGCCCGATCCTGAAAGATTTCCGACCCGAACCCCTGGCAGATATGGTTGCCCAGGCGGTCAAAGACTATCAACCGGACCTGGTGATCTTCCCAACCACATCACGGGGCAGGACCCTGGCCGGCATGGCTGCCGTGGACCTCGATACAGGCGTAATGGTGGATGTGATCGGCTTGGATTGGGCTGGAGGTGAGATTAGCACCACCCGTCCCATTTATGGTGGAAAACTGCTAGCCAAACTTACCTGCAGTACAAGTCCCCAGATCATTACCCTGCGGACGAGAGCATTTGATAAACCAGAACCCGATTCATCCCGCTCCGGTTCAGTGACAGCCCTGGAGGTGGGCCTTAATGGTGCTGGGGTGGCAACTTCAATTACCTCCCACCAGGATAAAGGTGGTGGAGTGAGTTTAAGCGACGCCAACGTGATCGTCTCTGGCGGCCGGGGTGTGGCGCTTAACCCGGCCCTGGAACCACCCGCTGATCTGGATGAAGAAGCTGCTGAAGTTTGGAAAGCTGAACAGGGATTTGCCCTGGTGCAGGGACTTGCAGATGTGCTTGGCGCAGCAGTTGGCGCCAGCCGGGCCGCGGTAGATGCCAAATACATCGAGTATGACCACCAGGTCGGACAAACCGGTAAGGTAGTATCACCCGATCTTTATATTGCCTGCGGAATCTCGGGAGCGATCCAGCATCTGGCCGGTATGCGAAGCAGCAAAGTGATCGTGGCTATAAATAAGGACTCGGACGCTCCAATCTTCAACTTCGCTCGATTTGGGCTGGTCGGGGATATGCACGCGATCCTACCCCCTCTGACGTCAGCTTTAAAAGAATATTTGGCGGGGTAGATCACTCGTATTTAGATGAATTAGGATACGGTTTCCTTGAAGGAAACCGTATCCTTTTGTTATTTAAAGCAAAGGGACTGAGTCCTTTGGAAGGACTCAGTCCCTAAAAACTACGGGAACTCATTTTCTTTACTCAGGTCTTGAAGGCATCATCAACACGCTGCGGTTGGTACTGCCAACGATACGCTCAGAGTCAGCGCCCATGATTATCCGACCAAAACTACCTCTGCCGTTGGATGTCAGCATGATCAATCCGTAATCCCCTTCTTCCGCAGTTTCCACAATCGTTGTGGCCGGGCGGGAGCCTTTCACGATTATGTCCACCTTAATGCCATCTTTTTCCAAACCACGGGCTACGGCTTCAAGGAAATTGGTCATTTTGGCTTCTGCCCCAACACGTAGATTTTCCACCACATCAGCCGGGGCACGATAGTTCTCAGTCTCCGGGATCTGGGGAACAGAGATCAAAGTGATATCGCTGCTGTACACCTGCGCCAAGGTCCGGGCATAAGGCAGTACCTTTTCTGCCTTGATGGACCCATCCAGGGCTACCAGAATTTTTTCCGGTTTTCTTCCCATATCCTTGGGCTGTTCACCCTGCACCAGGTAAACCGGGATATCCAAACGCATCATTAACTTGGATGACATTCCCCCGCTCATCCAATGTTTTTTGCCAGACTTCCCGCGGGTGGTGGTGATTACCAGATCAACACCAGCAGATCCAACGAAGGCTTGGGTAACCGCCGCAATTGAACCCATGCGAACTACTTTATCAACTTCAAAACCATCCGCTTCCAACTGTTCCAAGAGACTGTCAAGATATCTCTCCCGGGCGGCCAGGTCAGCATTAAACTGCTCCTGTGGGCCGTGGGAATAGGATTTCACCCCTGAGAGCAGGGTCATGGATGCGCCGGTTTCCCGGCAAATCCTCTTTGCCGCAGGCAGTGCTTGGGCTGCATAGACCGATCCATCCAACAGGACCGCAATCTTCTTGATCGTTTTGTGTTCTGTCCGCCAATGGCTTTGTTCAATAGGTTCCGGATCCCAGGTGATCTCCGGGGCAGGGCCAGGTGATCCAACCGTTACTGCAGCTGGTGCCATCTGACCGAAACCAAAACCTGCCAGCAGGGCAGTATCCAAACCACCCAGGTAATCCAGGATCGGATCCGGTTCTCCCAGTATGCTCCTGGAGAAACTAAAACCGATGTATAAGATAGGGATAAAGATCAAATAAGACCAGGCACCTTCCAGAAATCGTTCTTCGAAGATGATCACTGTTGCGCCTGTTGTTAGAATTGCCGCGATTGTCGTGCCGGGTACCAGCAAAGCTTTGCCGATAGTGAAGTTTTCCCGAGCCTGCCTGATCAGGCGTTTGGTTACCGCCCACCCGGTCATGCTCAATAAAATGAACACACCGGCAGCGTAGATCGCCAGATAGGTCTCTTCGTTAGTGCCAACAAACAAAAAGGCGATACTGACAATGGCAACTTCCAGCCAGACCGGTTTATCGGCTACGTCAAAATCATTCTGCTGGCCCAGGTTGGGCGGGATGTAGTTGCGTTTTTTCAGGCCGAGAGCCAGGTTTTGCAGCCCCTGGGCGCTGGCTGCCGATGCCGACATCAAAACCGCGATGCCAACTATTGTCCCAAAATATGGCAAGGGAGAAGGAAGCAGAGCATCCATGGTCTGAGTGAATACGGATACCTTAAGATTGGTTGGGTCAGACAATTCCAGGATTGCCGGTCCGACGATTAACATAGTCGCCGCGGTGGTGCCCATAATGATCAGCAAACTGTTAAAAGCTCGGCGACTGCGGACCTCATCCGTCCCTTCATAAGCAGCAACAAGGTTGGCGAAGACCTCAATACCGGTCATCACCGCCAGGATCCGAACATATCCTGCCAGTGTGAAATGGAAAT
This sequence comes from Anaerolineales bacterium, assembly GCA_021161345.1. Classification (GTDB taxonomy): domain Bacteria; phylum Chloroflexota; class Anaerolineae; order Anaerolineales; family UBA11858; genus B10-G9. The sequence continues at coordinate 23,312 of JAGHAU010000084.1, forward strand.
AATCACCACTAAAGGCTGCCAGGTTAAAATCCGGCAGGTGAAAACCCCGCTGCCAGATTGTTGCGCCGATCATGACCCACAATAGAACCAGCACTCCTGCCGTAGCCGGGCCGAAAGTGCGGGCAGCCATTTTGGGACCGCGATTGACCAGCCATCCTGTTAGAATGCTGAGAGCAATGGCCACAAAAGTGCGGTACTGGATGCCGAAGATGGCTTCGTTTAACATAGGCAGCCGATCAGCAATGAATGTGACCATGGCTGCCATACTGACCAGAAATGTGAGGGTATATTCTACGAAGGTGATGGCCGCATTGACCTTCACGGCCCAGCTGCCGAATTCCTCTTCGCTTAATCCACTACCACCACTGCCGTCAGTAACCCAGCGCATCACCAGGCGGTACATGGCAGAAACCACCATGATGGTTATGACCACCAGCCAGAGTGAAGCACCAAAAGTAACTTTGGCCACTCCAGCTACGACAATTAATTTCAGAAAAGGCCCAAAAACATATAATGGTGAGGTGGCGGGATCACCGCCGCCTGCCAGAGCGCCTTCAAAAGCATTATTAAGTTTATTTGATACTTTTACAGCCATACAATTCTTCCTTTACCGATCCCACTTATATAAAAAGGGGAAGTGCCTACGGATATCTGCAGCGCACTTCCTCGAAGTCAAGTTCAAAAAAAATAGCAAGGATTAACCCTGCTATCAATTCTTTCAGCCAGACTTTATAATTATACCGTATTTCAAAGCCCAATCCAAGACCAGCGAAAGGCCTTCAATGAATAAGTTGAAATCCCTGTTTTTCCTTGACCCGGAAGTTATTTTTCTAAATCATGGATCTTTTGGCGCCACACCCCGGCCAGTATTGGAAAATTATCAGGACTGGCAGCGCCGCCTGGAAAAACAGCCGGTATTATATCTTGTTCGGGAAAACCAGGAGCATTTTCGCGCCGCCAGAAAGGAATTGGCGTCCTATCTAAACACTGATCCAGACAACTTGGTATACGTTCCTAATGCAACTTTCGGAGTGAACGTTATCGCCAGGTCCCTGGATTTTCAACCAGGAGACGAACTGCTCACCACCAATCACGAATACGGCGCCTGTGATAATATATGGGCTTTCTTAAGCCAGAAAAAGGGATTGAAGGTCATTCAGCGGCAAATTCCCTTGCCCTTGCCTTCAAAAGAGGAAATGATCGAGATAATCTGGGAAGGAGTCTCTGAGAGGACCCGCCTGATCTTTCTGAGTCAGATCACATCTCCCACCGCAATCAGGCTGCCGGTTGAGGAAATCTGCCAGCGCGCCCGGGAAGCTGGAATCTTGATCCTGGTTGATGGAGCTCATGCTCCCGGGCAGCTGGATCTGGATCTCGATGATTTGGGAGCAGACTTTTATACCGGCAACTGTCATAAATGGCTAATGGCGCCCAAAGGATCAGGTTTTTTACATATCCAGCCAGAACACCTGGATCTGGTGGATCCGCTGGTGGTCAGCTGGGGATGGGGAGAAAACTGTCCCTATGATAATGATTCCAGGCTTCAGGCCATCCTTGAATGGTGGGGGACCACGGATCCGGCGGCTTATTTCAGCACCCCGGCCGCGATCGCATTTCAACAGGAATATGACTGGGATCAGGTCCGGACAGTATGCAGGAAAATGCTCGGCGGGGTTCTGCGGAAGATTGAAGAACTGACCGGGCTGCCGTCGATCTACGGGGAAAACGAGGGAAGTTTCATTCAGATCGGCGCAGCAGAATGGCCCGCAGATTGGAAACCGGAATCCCTACAAAGCTGGCTATATGATACCCATAAGATTGAAATTCCCGTAATCCATTGGGGGGATCGCTGGTTGATCCGGCCTTCAGTGCAGGGGTATAACCGGCAGTTGGACCTTGATTTGTTAGTGAAGGTGCTGGGGGAGTATAAAAAGAATGTAAGAAGTAAGAGGTAAGTCGAGCAAATTCCAGTAGGTAAAAAAACAAACCTCCCTTATAGGAGGTTTGCCTTGATATAGAACTTGATTTTAACGAGGGGTCAAAATCATTCACGGAAGTTGATATAATTCCACCAGCACGCCGCCGGTGGATTTGGGGTGGATAAATGCCAGTTGGCGACCATCATCCATCAGAACAGGTTCCTGATCGATCAACCTGACACCTTTTTCGTTCAATTCGGCCAGCTTGGTGCTGATATCGTCTGTTTCAATGCAAATATGATGCAAACCTGGTCCGCGTTTGGAGAGGTATTTTGCCAGACCAGAATCTTCCGTGGTTGGTTGGACCAATTCAATTTCGCTCTCTCCCAAAGGCAGGAATGCGATCTTCACTGCCATACTGGAGATAGTTTCTACATGGTCAAGGGATAATCCCAACCGATCCTGCCAAAAGGCCAGGGCTTGATCCAGATCAGGAACTAAAACAGCAACATGGTCAAGACGTTTAAGTTTGGTCATATGTTAATTATAGTGCACAAGGTCCCTATGCGGATCATCTGGATAACATGATGATCAGTTTTTTTGACAGTAACCCTTAACATGGTAGGATATAAAAAAATATTTTATGAGGAAATCATATGGAAGAAAAAATTCAAGCAGTATATGAAGCAGTCCTCAATGGCGCCATGGCTGACACCAGAGGCCTGGTTCAGCAAACTTTGGATGCCGGCCACGACGCGGACATGATCCTCAAGGAAGGATTGACCGCAGCAATGAGCGAGATCGGCGCCAGATTTGAATCCGGTGAAGCATATGTTCCAGAAATGTTGATCTCTGCCAAGTCCATGAAGTTTGGTCTGGAATTGCTGCGTCCCCACCTGGTGGCGGCAGACGTGCAGCCCATCGGCAAAGTGATCATCGGTACGGTCCAGGGCGATCTGCACGATATCGGCAAGAACCTGGTCGGGATGATGATGGAAGGGGCTGGTTTCGATGTGGTCGACCTCGGTGCAGATGTCAAACCAGAAGATCTGATTGAAGCCATTAAAGAACACAAGCCCGATATCGTAGCCATGTCTGCCCTGCTGACCACAACAATGGGGAACATGAAGACCGCCATCGAGATGATGGCTGAAACCGGCGTCAAGGATGGTTTAAAAGTGATGATCGGAGGCGCGCCCGTTACCCAGGATTATGCCAATGAAATCGGAGCAGAGGGTTTCGGAATAGATGCCAGTCAGGCCGCTAAAATAGCCAAAATACTAGTTTCGTAAATAAATTCCCCAAGTCCAATAAATCTCGGAAATCACCTGAATATTCCGCCATCCCAGCGGAAATGCTCCGACGTCCGTCCCCGGGCGTCGTTTTATAATTCCCACAAGGTAAAAAAAAGACGGATGATGAACAGGTCGTCCCGGGGACTGGACGACGAGCATATTGTATAAAAGGGTCGACGAGCAAAGAAAAATAGATAATGTTTGACGAGTAAAGGAAAATAGAGAACGGGTCTACGCGCAGGGGAAACTAAATGGAAAAATCAAATTAAAAAGAGGTTAAAACCAACCCGCGGGGCGGTATTCCCCCCACACTTCCCGCAGAGCGCCAGTAATCTCCCCCAGCGTGAGGTCGCCTTCAACGCATTCGACCAGCAGCGGCATCAAGTTTTCCGAACCATCTGCTGCCAATATCAACCTGGCAATCAACTTGTCAACCTGTTTCTGATCCCTTTTCTGACGCAATTTCGCCAAACGGACCTTTTGGGTTTTTTCCAGGGCCGGGTCCACGGAAAGCAGGTCCAGGGAGAGGTCCTCATCCATCTGGTAGATATTCACGCCAACCTGATGGGATTCTCCGCTCTCCAGGTCCCGGAGCTGGCGGTAGGCGGCATCCAGGATCTCTCCCTGGATGTAGCCGTTTTCAATGGCCGCTAACGCCCCACCCTGGCGGTCGATTTCTTCTAAATAAGCCTGGGCCCGGGTTTCGATCTCGTCAGTCAGCTCCTCAACCAGGTATGATCCGCCCAGGGGATCAATGCTGTTTGCTACTCCTGATTCCTCAGCCAGTATCTGCTGGGTGCGCAAGGCGATCTGAACTGCTTCCTGGGTCGGCAAACTGAGAGCCTCATCCATGCTGTTGGTATGCAGCGACTGTGTACCGCCCAATACAGCGGCCAGGGCCTGCAGGGCAACTCTGACCACATTATTATGGGGCTGCTGGGCAGTGAGCGTGGATCCGGCAGTCTGGGTGTGGAAACGCAGTTTTAATGCATCTGGATGGGTGGCACCAAAACGTTCCTCCATGATCGAAGCCCATAAACGGCGGGCGGACCGAAACTTCGCGATCTCCTCTAGAAAGTCGTTATGGGCATTGAAGAAAAATGACAGCCGCCGCCCAAAATCATCCACATCCAGTCCAGCATTTAAGGCCGCTTCTACATAAGCAACCCCGTTTGCCAGGGTAAATGCCACTTCCTGGACCGCCGTGGAACCAGCTTCCCGGATGTGGTAACCAGAGATGCTGATAGTATTCCATTTGGGAACTTCCGTTTGGCAGTATTGGAAGGTGTCTGTGATCAGCTTCATGGAAGGCTTGGGTGGGAAAATATAGGTACCGCGGGCAATGTACTCCTTGAGGATATCGTTCTGGATCGTGCCGCGCAGGGATTTGGGATCAACTCCTCCCTTTTTAGCCACGGCGATGTACATTGCCAGCAATATGGCTGCCGGAGCGTTTATAGTCATACTGGTGGAAACTTTATCGAGTGGGATGTCTTTAAATAGAGTTTCCATATCCCGCAGGGAAGATATTGGCACACCTACCTTGCCAACTTCTCCGGCGGCCAGGGGATGGTCAGAGTCATAGCCGATCTGGGTTGGTAGATCAAAGGCCACTGAGAGTCCGGTTTGCCCCTGCTCCAGCAGGTAGCGGTAGCGCTGGTTGGATTCCTCTGCGCTGGCAAAACCGGCATACTGGCGCATGGTCCACAAACGCCCGCGATGCATGGTTGGATAAACTCCCCTCGTAAATGGCTTTTCTCCCGGGAAACCCAACCGTTCCTGATATGAGAGGCCCGCTTCCGGCAGGGCTACCCGCGGAAGCGGGATCCCGGATCCGGTGGCGAAGTCCGATTTCCGCTCCGGGAATTTCTCCAGGGCAGGTTTAAGGATCTTTTCTTGCCATTTTTTGCGCTGATTTTTGTTTTTCATAGCTTTGATGATGAGTATACCTTAACATGATGGGGACTGAGTCCTTCCAAAAGGACTCAGTCCCTTGATTTTACAATCCTCTTATCAAATCCAAGTCCTCAGAGGATATAATAAACTGAAATTAAAATTCGTATTCAGAGGAAAATCTATGGAAACCGAAACCAAAGAAGTGAAACTAGAATGGCTGCGTTCGCGCATGTTTGTAGGCACCGATCACCTGGGTAAATCTATCGCGATCGGATACCAGCAGGAAGAAAAGCCTTATGGCGAGGCCATCAATCCCTCGGACTTGCTGCTGCTGGCTGCTGCATCTTGCTCTGCTTATGACGTGGTCCAGATCCTGGAAAAAGGCAAACAACCCCTTGAGGACCTTAAAGTGGACGTGACCGCTGAACAGAGCCAGGAAAAACCTTTCCCTTATGTCTCTCTGCATTTTAACTACCGGATCTGGGGTGATATCCCCCCGGAAAAGATTCAGCGAGCCATCCAGCTCTCGGAAGAAAAATACTGTTCTGTTACCGCCACCCTTAAGCCAGGGTTGACATTTACCAGTGAATTCACCCTTGAAGGCTGATCCTCTGCATCCGGAAGCCAGGAAAGGGATCAAGTTATTTAATGAGGGGAAATTTTACGAAGCCCACGATCCGCTCGAGCTGGCCTGGATGA
>JAGHAU010000217.1 GCA_021161345.1 Anaerolineales bacterium
CCCTATATTCAATATGCCCATGTTCGAGCCAACAGCATCCTTAGGAAAGCTCCCACCACGCCAGTTAAGGTCATAGAGCCGGGATATTCCCTGGATTCCAGCGAGGTGACATTAATAGAGAACCTGTCCCAGTTCCCGGCAGCAGTCCAAAATGCCGCCAGGGACCTAAAACCGCTCCATATCAGTCAGGCCTTATATGAAGTAGCCAGGTCCTTTAACTCCTTTTACAGGGAAGCTCCTGTTCTGAATGCGGAGCCCGCAGTGCGCGATTTTCGCTTGCAGCTGGTTGAGTCATCCAGAAAAGTCCTGAAAACGGGATTGGATCTTTTGGGGATAGAAGCTCCCCGGGTGATGTGATTTATTTTCAATCTCCGGTCAGCTCGCAGTGGAGAGACCTTCAGGAAAAACCCTGAAAGGTTAAACAAGTCAGGTAAAATTAATACAAAATCAGTACCCTGCGCAGTCGTGAATAGGATTCAGTACCCGCAGGGTACTAATTTTAAGAACCCAGAAAATCCGCAGCAAGTGGTAATTCCTTCATGCCAAAATTAGAGTGGTCATCAAAATCAGATAATCTGAAATCTGGCGGTAGCCTTATCACTGAGTCTATTTTATTTCCTGGGCCAGATGACAAAAACCCAGCTAGGGTGGAGAACAGGTTGATCCTGGGAGATAATCTGCGGGTGATGAATGCATTATTGGGGGAGTATGAAGGCAAGCTGGATCTTATTTATGTAGACCCCCCTTTCTTTACAAATAAAGGCTACCCGGCTCGAGTAGGACGGGGCGAAGATTCGCGGAAACCGGAGGAATGGCAGCTGGCTGAGGGGTATCCAGACCAATGGGATGACCTGGATTCCTATTTGGATATGCTCTATCCCAGGCTGAAATTAATGCACCGCCTGTTGTCACCAACGGGATCTCTTTACCTGCATCTGGACTGGCATGCCAATTCCTATGCAAGGATCCTGCTGGATGAGATCTTCGGATATGAAAATTTCCGCAATGAGATCATCTGGACCTACCATGGTCCCTCTCCCATCCGGACTGCATTCAATCGCAAACATGACACGATCCTGTTTTATACCAAAACAGATGATTATGTCTTTAATGTTGATGACATTCGGATTCCGTATGCACCGAATACGGTAGCGACGTTTAAATCATCCAAGAAAGCTGGATTTGGCAAGGTGCCTGATCTGGAAAGAGGTAAAGTCCCTGAAGATTGGTGGTATTTCCCAGTGGTCGCCAGACTGCATCAGGAAAGGACGGGATACCCAACTCAGAAACCGGAACGCCTGCTGGAAAGGATCATCCTGGCTTCGACCAATCCAGATGGCCTGGTAGCAGATTTTTTCTGCGGAGCGGGGACTACAGGTACTGTTGCAAATAGACTTAACCGCCGCTTCATTTTATCGGACCTGCAAAACAGAGCGATAATCACCTCCCGATCCAGGCTGGTCCTGAAAAATCAAGAGCTGGGTGAAAATAGGGCTGAGTTGGAAGGACCTGCTTTACCGGTTTACCTGCAGCGGGAAGAGGGGCGTATGGAATTTCCACTGAAAAGCCCGGAAGAGATGGGCTTCCCGGAGATCTCTATAGAAGCTGGGGTCATCCACCTCCCGCCCGAATTGGTTCCAAACGTGGATTATTGGGAAGTGGATCCGGACTGGCAGGGAAAGGTCTTCCGCAGCCGGTATCAAGCTGTCAGACCCTTACGCAAGGGCGATCTGCCGTCCTCGATGATTTTGCCTGAAACAGGGGGAAAGATCTGTTTACGTATCGTTTTGATCAGCGGCGAACAGATCCAACAGGTGCTGAATTAAAAAACCCCGCTGAAAGCGGGGCCGCATAAAATCTCTGAATGTATCTATCCTACAGATCGAATTTATAGCCCTTGCCGCGCACAGTTACTAAAAGGGTGGGTTTTTTGGGATCTTTTTCGATGATCTTCCTGAGCCAGTTGATATGGACATCCAGAGAGCGGGTATCTTCAGTATAGTCTGTTTTCCAGATCTTGCTGAACAGGACTTCCCGGTCCAGGACCTTCCCCTTGTGTTTGATGAGCATCTTCAACAATTCAACCATCCGGGGGGTGACATGCTCTTCCTTTTTATTGCAGCGGATAACTTGCTGCTCCAGATCCAATTTGATTGGACCTTCCTGGATGATATTATTTCCATCGCTGGGCGAGAATGGGACGATACGGTTTTCCAATTTCCGAATTGTAAATGGGTGAATCAGCTGGACTTCAGCCACGATCTCATTGGTGGGCAGATTATCAAGTGTGTTGATCAGGATAATAGGGACCGAAGGATATTTGGCCTGCACGGATTTACAGATCCGGGATCCGGTCGTACGCATGGAAGCGGCATCAACCACCATGACATCGGGTTTTCGTTTGGTTAATTTCAGGAGGGCATCTTTCCCAGTGCTGACAAAAGTAACCTCATAGCTTTTCGCTTCTAATCCTTGGACAAAGGATGGAATATCTGCTCTTCTCTTTCCAGCCCAGAGTATTCTAGTCTTTCGGATAGGGTTATCTGTCATGAAGGTTTTCCTGAAGGGAGATCAGCCATTTTTTGGCCGGATAGTTGTGCCATTATAACGTGAAAGGTCAATAATAGCAAACCCCAATTTGTTAAGAATTCAAGATTTCTTTTTAAGATTGCGCTATGCTAATGACGCAACTCTTACAACATTGGTTTCACCATATCGTTACTCCATTATATAAAAATCCGCTATAAAAAAGAACCCGTAATTGTGGTTGTAAGCCATGTGAAAGGTTAAACTGATGGAAGTGATACAATTTGTGATATCAACTATCAGAGAGCGGGAAAATGTTAATTCACTCAGCTTCACAAGTTCTAACATTGGCCGGAGGACCCCAACGCGGGGATCGATTGGGTGATCTGGGCCTGATCCAGGATGGGGCGGTCCTTTTCAGGGATGGCAGGATCCTGGAAACCGGTCCCTCACAAGAATTACTCCGAAAATATCCGGATGAGGAAAAACAGGACGCCGCCGGAAAGGTTGTGATGCCCGGTTTTGTCGATCCTCATACCCATGTCATCTGGGCAGGTGATCGTTCTGCTGAATTCGAAAAACGGCTGGGAGGGAAAACCTACCTGGAAATCCTTGAAGAAGGCGGTGGTATTATCTCAACCGTCCGGGCTACCAGGAAAGCAAGCTTGAAAGATCTGAAGGATCAGACCCGGGACCGGATCCGGAACATGTTTAAGTATGGCACTACTACCCTGGAAGCAAAATCCGGTTACGGATTGGATCAAGAGACTGAACAAAAAATGCTCCAAGCTTTGCTGGAACTGGATCAGGAAGAAGTTCCGGATATCGTGATCACCTACCTGGGCGCTCATGCTGTCCCTCCGGAGTATGCCGGGAATCCCACTGGTTATGCAGACTTATTATCTCAAGAATTGATCCCGAGTTTGGCTTCTTGGTGGCCGACCAGAACGGATAAACCGCTGCCTTATGTGGACGTATTTTGTGAGCGGGGAGCCTTTGATTTGCCGCAGAGCCGGCAGATCTTAGAGGCAGCCAGAGAGCACGGGTTTCCCACCAAGATCCATGCTGACGAGTTTGAGAACCTGGGCGGAGCCAACTTGGCTGCGGAATTGGGCTCAGCATCGGCGGATCACCTGGTGGTCACTTCAAAGGAAGACATCCAGGCTCTGGGGAAATCCGACACAGTAGCAGTTGCTTTACCCTGCACTCCTTTTGGATTGGCTGAACCGGAATATACACCTGCGAAGGAAATTTTGGATGCTGGTGGCTTACTGGCAATCGCCACCGATATCAATCCCGGCACCGCCTGGTGTGAGAGTATGCAGTTTGCAGCAGCGCTGGCCTGCCGCTATATGAAATTAACCCCCAACCAGGCTATTGCAGCGGCTACGATCAATGCTGCCGCAGCAATTGGAATGGATGGGATTGTAGGATCCCTTGAACCTGGAAAACGGGCAGACCTGCTGATTATGGATATTCCGGATTACCGGCATATTGGATACCGTTTTGGCACAAACCTGGTAAGGTCCGTGGTGAAAAAGGGTCAGTTTTACCTAGGAGAGGAGGCATAGTGGATTTTTTGGATAATTCACTTTTTATCTGGATAGCTATCGCGGCTGTGGGTTTATTTGTCCTGCGTTTTATCCTGAAGGTAACTAAAAAAATACTCACACTGGCTATTATGGTCGGTCTGGCGGTGGCAGTTTATCTATTCATTACACAATATGTGATGCCTGGATTAGGGCTGCAGTAATCGTATATCCAGGCTGATCAAAAATCCTGATCTGGAGAATATTCATGCCAACAATTGAAGAAGCCCGGGCATATTACCCGGATGATGATCCGGTGCATGGTTTTTCGCATGTATTAAGGGTTTACCGCTTATGTGAAAAGATCGGGAAAGAGGAAAAAGCTGACCTGAAGATCCTCCGGGCCGCGGTGCTATTACATGATGTTGAAGGGGATGTGGATGTCCGGAAAAATCACCACCTGGCAGCTGCTGATTTTGCTGAAAAAGTCCTTATTAAGGAAGGTTGGCAGGAGGGAGAGATCCAGGCTGTCCTGCACTGCATCAGGTCCCATCGTTTTCGAAACCAGGAAGAAGAACCCACTACCGTGGAGGCGAAAGTCCTCTTTGATGCGGATAAAATTGATGCGATCGGCGCAGTAGGAATTGCCAGGGCTGTGTCATACGCCGTCCGGGCCGGGATGGATGTGTATGCTCCTCCCTCGGAGCATTATCTTTCTACAGGTGAATTGGCTCCGGGAGAATCCCAATCTGTATCCCATGAATATCTCTATAAATTACGCCACATCAAGGACCGAATGTTCACAAAAACAGGCCGCTCTCTGGCTGAGCAGCGGCATGATCTGATGGTGAATTATTTTGATGGCTGGCTGGATGAGATCGGAGAGTTTGGAAGTTAGTTCCAAACCGTTCTAGTATTATTTCAGGATATCCTGTAATTTTCCCAGGTCCACCCGTGATGTGAGATCAAGGCTGAGAGGTGTCACTGAGACAGCTCTTTGATTGATTACGGCATGGGAGTCTGTTCCGGATGGAGATTGGTCATAGTCGGGGGCAAGATCATAACCGATACCGATAAGCCCGGCAGTGGCGATGTCTTCAGGGACTGTTGGCGTATAAAAACTCTTGTCTGATAAGCGGGTTGTCTGCCAGGGAGTTTCCCGGGTTGCGTCACTGGGAACTTCGACTTTCAGAACCTGGACATCAGGGGGCATTTCATTTGACAATAAACGGCTGGAAAAATATTTTGTGAAATACCCGGCAGTCTGGAAATCGATCTCCTGTGAATAAGAGGCGTGAAATTCCTTGTCAGTTTCGAGGGAGATAGCCATTGAAGGTATGCCTGCCGCGGCACCTTCCAGGGCAGCTCCCACTGTGCCCGAGATAGTGACTCCGTTGCCTACATTCAAACCGTAATTGATACCAGAAACGATCAAATCTGGTTTACCCTCGATCAAATAGAAAATTCCGTACAACACCGCCATAGCGGGGGTTCCGCCCAGAGCGTGGACTGTCCATTCTTTCTCGTTTACAACCAGTTTCTCTGCAGTCATTTTGCCATCAGAATGGCTGGGATAACTTCGGCCTGTTCCTGAAGCCTGTTCCCGGGGTGCGATAACAGTTACAAACCCAAGTTCATCCAGGGCTTCGGCTGCTGCCCATAATCCGGGGCTGAGAATACCATCATCATTGGTTAACAGAATTTGAGGTTCTTTGTTCATGGGTAGTTTCTTCTTATCTAAAAAAGAGCGGGAGAATCCGCTCTTTTATTTCTGGCACCCTCGGCGTGATTCGAACACGCGACCCCTTACTCCGCAAGCAAGTGCTCTATCCACTGAGCTACGAGGGTAAATTATTCTGGCGGGGAGGGTGGGATTCGAACCCACGATCGAGCTTTAAACCCGATAACCGCTTAGCAGGCGGCCCCAATCAACCACTCTGGCACCTCCCCGAAGGAGACTTGTGAAGCGGAGGGAGAGGGATTCGAACCCCCGGTGGGCTTGCACCCACAGCTGTTTTCAAGACAGCCGCCTTCGTCCACTCGGCCATCCCTCCCTATTTAAAGGCTCTCAGAGCGGAGAGATTTTACCATAGCTGATTAAGTGAGGCAATGCAAAAGCCCTTCACTCCCCTTGACTGAACCATTTCTGCACGCTACAATGCTCTTTCGCGGATGGCTCTATTATTGAGTCTGTCATCCGTTGTTTTTTTTGTATTATTCAGCAACACACGTTTATGTTTGAACAGCTGACCAACCGTCTGGATGAAATATTCCATAACCTGCGCCGTCGAGGAAAACTCTCTGAAAAAGATGTAGACAGCGCAATGAGAGAGATCCGCCTGGCTTTGCTGGATGCGGATGTGCATTATGGCGTGGTACGGGAGTTTGTAGCCCGGGTGAAAGACAGAGCAGTTGGGCAGGAGGTTTCCAAAGCGCTCAATCCTGGACAGCAGGTAGTAAAGATTGTCCACGAAGAATTGATCGCGACCCTGGGAGAACCAGAACCTCTCATTCAATCACCTACCTCCCCGTTGGTGATTTTACTGGCAGGTTTACAGGGGTCCGGAAAAACCACTGCGGCTGGAAAACTAGGCCGGCTGTTAAAAAAACGTGGAGAACAGGTACTGCTTGTTGCGGCCGATCCCTACCGGCCAGCAGCCGTTGATCAGCTTCAGATCCTTGGAAAAGAATTATCCATTCCAGTTCTGTCTGATCTGAGCCTGCAGCCCGCTCAACTGGCGCAGAAAGCGCTTCTTGAGGCGGATAAAGCGGGAAGTACAGTAATCATCCTGGATACGGCTGGACGATCCCAGATTGACCAAAGCTTGATGGATGAGCTTGGATCAATCCAGGATACAGCCCATCCCCATGAGATTCTGTTAGTTGTTGATGCCATGGTTGGCCAGGAGGCGGTTAATATCGCTCAGGGCTTCAGCGATGCAGTCCCGATTACTGGTTTGATCATGAGCAAAATGGATGGTGACGCCCGTGGTGGCTCTGCCATCTCGATCCGTTCAGTGACAGGTGTGCCAATTAAGTTTCTGGGAACCGGTGAGAAACTGGATGCCCTGGAAAGCTTCGACCCCTCTCGATTGGCATCCCGAATTCTGGGTATGGGAGATGTGATCGGTCTAATTGAGCGAGCAGAAGAAAGTATCGATCTGGAAACTGCTCAAAAACAGACCGAAAGATTGTTGTCCGGGGAATTCACCCTGGAAGACTTTTCCAACCAGATATCCCAGGTTTTGAAAATGGGACCGATCGGAAAGATTTTGGGCATGCTGCCGGGTGAGTTTGGTAAAATGTCCCAATCGATTGACCCCCGCGAGGCGGAGAAGCGGGTAATGGCTACCCAGGCGATCATATACTCTATGACACCTGCGGAAAGACAGAACCCGAAAATCCTGAATGCCAGCCGGAGAAAACGCATCGCAGCCGGATCCGGTACCCAGGTTTATGATGTAAATCAACTGGTAAAGCAGTATCGGGATGCAAAAAGGATGTTCAAAGATCTTAAGAAATCCGGGTTAAAGAATCTGCCTAGATTTTCTTAACATTACGTGATTTTAATGTATAATAGTCTCCGCTGTGTCTAGCGAACAGCGGAATAAAGCTGGAGAAAAATTAAGGAGTACATGTTATGGTTCGAATTAGATTACGCCGTGCTGGCGGAAAGGGTCAGCCCACACATCGTATTGTGGCTGCTGATAGAGAATCACCCCGGGATGGCCGATTCATAGAAATTCTGGGAGATTATAACCCCAGGACTGAACCCGCCACAATTCGGGTAAAAGAAGATCGTATTTATCACTGGCTGAGCGTAGGTGCCCAGCCTTCAGATTCTGTAAAACAGATCTTCCGCACCATCGGTTTAATGGAACGCTACCAGCGTTTCAAAGATGGTGAGGATGTTGAGAAATTGATGGCTGAAGGCAAACAGTTAGAAAGCGATCGCAATCTGGATGCCCGCACACGCAGGGATGACCTGATCGCGGCCAGAAAACCAAAGAAAAAAGAAGAACCGGTTGAAGAAAAACCAGAAGAGATCCTGGAAGAAGAATCCGCCCCTGAAGTAGAGGAAGTGGAAGAAGCCCCCGTGGAAGAATCTACCCCTGAAACAGAAGAGGTGGAAGAAGCCCCCGTGGAAGAATCCGCCCCTGAAGCAGAGGAAGTTGAAGAAACTCCTGTGGAAGAACCCGCTGCTGAAGAAGTGGAACCGGAACCTGAGCCAGAGCCAGAACCAGAACCGGAGCCAGAACCTGAACCAGAACCGGAGCCAGAACCTGAACCAGAACCAGAACCAGAACCGGAGCCAGAACCAGAACCGGAGCCAGAACCGGAACCAGCCCAAGAGATCAAGATCACTGACGCTGCCCGGAAAATAGCTGAAGATGCCGGAATTGATATTTCAACTATCAAGGGAACCGGAAAAAACGGTGCAATCTTAAAGTCTGATATCACCAAGTTGATCAAGGATTAACTGGTGAACAGGAATAAGATTCCTTCAGACTTGTTTGCGGAGGAAAAAATTGATAGATCTAATCACCTATATTGCTCGTTCACTTGTTGAAGATCCTACCCAGGTGAAAGTCTCACATCAGCGGCATAGAGACAGCATCAATTTCCAGCTGGAAGTTGCCCGTGAAGACATGGGACGGGTCATCGGTAAAAATGGCAGGGTAGCAAACGCAATCAGAACATTGTTGAATGTACCAGCCTCTGGAATCGGCAAAAAAGTGAATCTGGATATTGTAGAACCACAATGAAATCAGATCTAAATTCAACTAACAGCACAGGTTCGTCCCCTTCGGATGAACCTGTGTTTGTCCTTATTGGGAAGTTTCGACGTCCCCACGGTATACGGGGAGAGATCCGTATGACTGTGCTGACTGATTTCCCGGAGTTGATCTCGCCAGGGCAGGTTATCTATGCGGGGGAAAGATATTCGGCCTATACTGTGAGGGAGATACGTTGGCATGGGGGAGATATTCTGGTTTCCCTCAAAGAATTACCGGACCGCACAGCTGTTGAAATCTTCCGCAATGTTATGGTATATATGAAAAGTGAGGATATGCCGGAGTTGCCGGAAGGGGATTATTTTATCCATCAGCTGGTTGGTATGGAAGTGATCACCGATCAAGGTGAAAAGCTGGGAACATTAAAAGAGATCCTTATTACTGGGGCGAATGATGTCTACCTGGTGGAATCTCCGGAGGGAAAAGAATTACTGATCCCCGCAATTGAAGATGTTGTGCTTGATATCAACCAGGATAGCGGCCAAATACTAGTTCATATTATTTCGGGATTATTAGATTTTTAGGTATTGTATTCAGGGGGAATTAGGGGATAGGTACTGATCATGTCTGGTAAAAATCCTATATATACCCATTGTTGTTTTTCTGTACAAATGGGGATTCTCTCTTGACACCTGTTTAAAAATTATGGTATTCTGAGCCCGGCTCGGGATATGGAGTCTCATCAGGCTGGATCTGGGGGTCAATGATGGAAGATCGAACCAAGTATTGGGTTGGCTTTAACCTGGTAAGGGGTATTGGCCCGGTTCGCCTGGAAAGACTTTTGCAGCATTTCGGGGATATCCAGTCCGCCTGGGAAGCCAGATCGTATCAACTTGCTGCAGCAGGTCTGAATGAAAATCTGTCGCGGGAGATGATCCGGATCAGGGAAAATACCTGTCTGGATGAACTGATGGAAACGATCCAGAAAGCCGGGATCAAGGTTTATTACTGGGACCACCCGCACTATCCAGAGCGATTGCGCCATATCACACAGTCTCCCTTCGTGATTTATTTAAAAGGAGACTTGATCGAGAATGATATCTGGGGGGTCGCAATAGTTGGAACCCGGCGTTATAGTGATTATGGACGCCAGATCACCGGGGAACTTGCCAGGATGCTGGCGGGGTATGGGATTACTGTGATCAGTGGTTTAGCCCGGGGCATTGATGGAATTGCTCATCAGGGCTCGTTGGATGCTGGAGGTCGAACCATAGCTGTTCTGGGAAACGGGTTAGACATTGTCTATCCCCCGGAACATAAGAAACTGGCAGAACGGATTGTTAACCATGGCGCGCTGATCAGCGATTACCCGATCGGGACTCCTCCTGATGGATCCAATTTCCCACCCAGGAACAGGATCATATCAGGATTAGCGAAAATGGTCATTGTGATCGAAGCAGGACAGAAAAGCGGAGCTTTAATAACAGCAGGTTATGCGGCAGAACAGGGAAAAGAGGTATTTGCTGTTCCAGGAAAAATCACCTCGCCGGCGAGCAAAGGCACAAATTTACTGATTAAACAAGGCGCGCATCCCTTGCTTTCTGCCCAGGACGTTCTGGATCTGCTGAATATGAGTTTGATCTCAGAACAGCGGACGGTGCAAAAGACACTGCCCAGTGACCCAAGGGAAGCGTTATTATTCCAGGCAGTCGGAGATGAACCGCAACATGTAGATGAAATAAGTTCCCAGGTAAATTTACCTATAGAGGAAGTGACCTCAACCCTGGCATTGATGGAACTCAAAGGGATGGTCCGTAAAACGTTCGGAATGAAATATGTGGCAGTCCGGGATATGATGATAGACTATCGTAGCAGGAGCAACCTGAACGGGGAAGGAAGTTAACATGATCGAGAATTTTTACGCTGTTATCATGGCGGGCGGGGGCGGGACCAGATTGTGGCCTCTGTCACGCCAGCGTCGTCCCAAGCAAATGTTGAAACTGGGAGGGGAAAGATCCTTGTTCCAGGTCGCCGTAGATCGGCTGCAGGCTATTTTGCCACCCGAAAGGATCCTGGTAGTGACGGTTGAAGACCAGGCCCCGGGACTGCAGGAACAATGCCCGGAGATTCCTCCGGAGAATTTTCTACTGGAGACCATGCCGCGGGGAACAGCTTCTGTAGTGGGTTATGCCGCGGCAGTTTTGAATAAAATGGATCCAGATTCTGTGATGGCTGTCTTGACAGCAGACCATATAATTGGTAATTTAAAGCTTTTCCAGCAGATATTGAAAGCATCCAATCAGGTCGCTGGTGAGAATTATCTGGTAACACTGGGTATCACACCAACTTTTCCTGCTACAGGGTACGGATATACCCGCCAGGGTGAATTGCTTGGCAAATTCTATGAGCTGGATGTTTACCAGGTGCGAGAATTCACTGAGAAGCCAGCTTTGCCAGAAGCTGAGAGAATGTACAAGAGTGGAGAATATGCCTGGAACTCAGGTATGTTCATTTGGCGGACAGAGGTGATCCTGCAGGAAATTGCCCGTCAAATGCCGGAACTTTTCTCTCAATTATCCTTGATAAAGGAAGCCTGGGGAACATCAGGGCAGGAGGGGACCATCCGCAAGGTTTGGCCAGGGATCAAACCGCAAACGATCGATTTTGGCATTATGGAAAACGCAGAAAAAGTAGCAGTGATCCCAGCCCTGGATTTAGAATGGAATGATGTTGGCAGCTGGGAAGCGATCTTTGACTTGCTGCCGCAAGATAAGCAAGGCAACATTAACGAGGGTATTGAGCATATTGCCCTGGATACAAGAGGTACCCTGGTATATGGAGAGAATTCACCTCGGTTGGTTGTAACGATTGGGGCTGAGGATTTGATTATTGTTGACACTGGTGATATATTGCTGGTCTGCAACAGGGACCAGGCCCAGGATGTTCGCCAGGTAGTGAAAAAACTAAAGGAAGAAGGTCGAACAGACCTGATTTAATTTTGATTTGTGTATTGGAGGTTGGTTTTGGAAGCTTATTGTGTGAAGTGTAAAGAAAAAAGAGAAATGGGATCTGCTGAAGCAGTATTCACAAAAACCGGAACACCTGCTACTCGGGGTGTTTGTTCAGTATGCGGTACAAAAATGTTCCGGATGGGAAAAACAGAAGCCCACGAAGGCCTGACGCCGCCGGAAAATACCAAAAGAAAAGCTAAAGAACCCAAACCCCGCAAGGGAAAATTGGTGATCGTCGAATCACCCGCCAAAGCCCGAACGATTGGGCGTTACCTGGGTGATGATTATAAAGTTGTGGCTTCCTTTGGGCATGTCAGGGATTTGTTAAGATCCAAACTGTCGATCGATATAGAAAATAACTTTGAACCTTCCTACCGTGTCCCCAATGATAAACGAAAAATAGTGAAGGAAATCAAAAAACTGGGAGCGGAAGCAGAAGAGATCTTCCTGGCCACAGACCTGGATCGGGAGGGGGAAGCCATCGCCTGGCACTTGATTGAATCCGCAGAGCTGGAAACTGAACTCACAAAGAGGGTTGTTTTCACTGAAATTACCCGGGAGGCCATCGAAAAGGCCTTTGAAAATCCCGAAATATTGGATATGAAACTGGTTAACGCGCAGCAGGGTAGAAGGATCGTGGATCGCCTGGTTGGATTCCAGATCAGCCCCATCCTGTGGGAAAAAGTTCGCGGTGGTTTAACGGCTGGCCGGGTACAGTCCGTATCGCTGCGGTTAATCGTGGATCGGGAAAGGGAAATTGAAGCTTTTGTTCCAGATGAATATTGGTCTGTCGCTGCAGAACTTCGCCCTGAAGATACCATGAGTAATGAAACCCTCCGGGCAAACCTTACTCATATTGATGGTAAAAAAATGCAGATCGGCTCCCAAACCGAATTAGATCCGATCATCAGCGACCTGGAAAAAGCGCATTACGAAGTGCGGAAGATTCGCCGGGGGACCCGGGAACGAAAACCCTATCCGCCATTTATTACCACCACCATGCAGCAAGATGCTGCCCGCCAGCTTGGCTTTTCTGCTAAGAAGACTATGGCGGTTGCCCAGCAGCTCTACCAGGGCATTGATGTTGGCAATGGCGGCGAAACCGGTTTGATAACCTATATGCGAACGGATTCCACCAACGTGTCTAACACAGCCCAACAAAGCGCCCGGACTTTCATTCAATCCAATTATGGTGATGAATATATCCCTTCCGAGATCCCGAAATATGCCACAAAAACCAAAAGGGCTCAGGAAGCGCACGAAGCGATCCGCCCTACTTCGATTGGCCGAACGCCGAAATCTATCAAAAGCTACCTGAAGAATGATCAATACAGGTTATATAAACTGATTTGGAAACGCTTTTTGGCATCTCAGATGTCCTCTGCCGTGTATGACACCCTGAGTGTGATCATAGGAGCTGATGGAAATGAAGGCGCTTATGTCTTCCGGGCCTCTGGTTCAAGGATTAAATTTCCCGGCTTTTTGGCAGTTTATGATCGCAGCAATGGGAATTCATCCCAGGCGGAAAAAGATCTGGAAAGTATACCGGAAGGACTCGCAGAAGGCCAAACTCAGCGATTGATCCAACTGCTGCCAGAGCAGCATTTTACAAAACCGCCAGCCCGGTTCTCCGAGGCTTCCCTGGTCAGAACTCTGGAAGAAAACGGCATCGGCCGCCCTTCCACTTATGCGCCAATTATGGGAAAACTGGTAGATCGCGGATATGTTGTCAAGGAAGCCCGGCGTCTGGTTCCGACAGAAACCGGATTTATTGTCAATGACCTGGTGTCGGAGTATTTCTCATCAATAGTCGATGTTGGATTTACGGCAGAGATGGAAAGGGAACTGGACCGGGTTGCGTCCGGGGATATGAAGTGGCAGGACATCGTGGAAGAATTTTATTCTCCATTTTCTGACCAATTGGCTTTCGCCAGAGAAGAAATGCCCAAGATTGAGCCCAAATACATCCCGGTAGGGCGGCAGTGCCCTGAGTGCGGTGGTGAGTTGGTTCAGCGTTTTGGACGTTATGGACTCTATATCGGATGCAGCAACAGACCGGAGTGCAAACATACAGAACGGTGGGTGGAGCGTATCGGCGTAACCTGTCCCAAAGATGGCGGCGAGCTGATCGAAAGAAAGACTAAAAAGGGAAGATTGTTCTATGGCTGTGAAAATTACCCTGATTGTGATTTCTCGTCCTGGAAAAAACCGCTCCCAATACCTTGCCCCAACTGTGGAGGTTTGTTAGTGGTAGCCAATAAAAACCATGCCCAGTGTACTGAATGTTCGCTGGAATTCAATCAGAATGAACTGAAAGAGAAAACTGAATAAAGCCATATCAATAAAACCCCAAACAAATTAACGGCGGAATTTATTTCCGCCGTTTTTTCTTACTGATTGACCGATAAATAGAATATTTGAACAAATGGATATTGTTCTTAGGTTGGCATGGACCTTGCATCTATTGGGGTGAGGTACTAGAGGATGAGGGAGCATTGCAGGAAAATCATCTCTCGTCTACAATATGGTTATCTGGCCTCCAATAGCTTCAACTTTCATTAACCAATGGAGATTGATTATGGATAGAGTACGCGATAGTTTTAATAAAGGAATCAACAGTCCTCCGATCATGACTGCAGTAGGTGTTGTAGTCGGAATCATCCTGGGATTGGTGTGGGCATATCTGATCAGCCCGGCCCAATTCATCGATGGCAATATCGAACAGCTCCGTGATGATCTAAAGGTTGAATATTTGCGGATGGCGATCGATTCCTATGCCTTGAATCAGGATGCCTCCCTGGCAGAATCCAGCTATAACCAGCTGGGAGAAAACGCTTCCACTTACCTGTCGGATATCGAATTCAATCCCGCTGACCAGTTGATCAGCGATATTGATTCCTTCCGTGATGTGGTAGAGATGACTTCTCCATTGGATGTACTGGAAGACATACCGCCCGTAACTGAAGAAGAACCTTCGGACAATAATTTGCTTAAATGGGCTTTACTGGTCACAGTTGTGCTGGCGGGAGCCCTAGTAGCCCGTTATTTCCTTGCCAAACGCGCTAAAGGGGGAGGTATAACGCCAAAATCTGCTTCGAGTATGGCGCAGGAAATCACCGCAAAGATCGACTCCCCAGAGTATGATGGTAAAGGTGAATCACCGCCCATGCACCAATTTGTCACCACTTATGTGCTGGGTGATAACCTGTTTGATGACTCCTTCAGCATTGAATCAGCGGCAGGAGAATTCCTCGGTGAATGCGGTGTGGGCATCTCAGAGGCCATTGGCGTAGGTGAACCAAAACGAGTGACCGCTTTTGAGGTCTGGTTATTCGACCAGAATGATATAAAAACTGTCACAAAAGTTCTGATGAGCGGTCACGCTTTTTATGATGATGGTATCCGGTCTGAACTGGAAAAGAAAGGCGAACCTGTCCTGGCAGATCCTGGAGTGGAATTTGTCCTCAATACCAATAACCTGCAGGTGATCGGGCGGGTGATGGATATGGGGTATGGTGACGGCCCGCTTCCTGAAGAGAGTTTCTTCGAGCGGCTCTCTATCGAGCTTTCTGTTTGGCCCAGCAACGGTGCCAGCGAAACAGAAGCTTTTGAATTTGATGAATTCTGACCAATAATTAAACAAGATCCCGGAGTGTAAATACTCCGGGATCTTTTATTTAATGGCTTGATTGAGGATTATTATCTAACTATTGGATTTCCAATATCTTCAGGGAGTATTCACCACCGGGTGTTTTGATCTCAACTATTTCTCCTACTTCTTTGTCCAACAGCGCTTTACCTATAGGCGAGACATGTGAGATCTTATTCTCTGTCGGATCTGCTTCGTTACTGCCAACCAAAAAATAAGTCTCGGGAGGAAAATCCTCCTCCTGAACAGTGATAATACAGCCTACTCTGACTTTATCCTGACATTTTCTGTTTTCTTCAACGATTATGGCAAAGTCAAGTGTATACTTGATCTCCATAATTTTACCTTCCAGGAAACCCTGATCTTCTTTGGCTTTGTGATAATCCGCATTTTCTGATAGGTCACCCATTTCAATGGCTGATTTTAAACGGGAAGCGATCTCTGTCCGCTGTGGTCCTTCCAGCTCTTCTAGTTCAACCTGCAGATTCTCTTTGCCTTCTTTCGTTAAGTAAATTTTTTCTCTTCCCTGCATTTTTCATTCCTTCAAACTGAGAATTAGGGTCTTTGAGTAGGGTCAAACAACTTCTGGTGTTCGCCAATTGCAAAGCGGTCTGTCATACCGGCAATATAATCGCAAATCGATCGTTGAAGCCCTTTATTCTCGATCCCGGTCTGGATATGTTCAGGCAGCATCAAGGGGTTTTTTTCATAGGCAGAGAACAGCGCGCTGATGATACTTTCCGCTTTGACCTGCATGCGAATGACCCGGTAATTCTTGTACAAATTCTTAAAAAGGAAATCTTTCAGTTCCCGGTTGTTCTCTTTCATCTCGTCGCTAAAACAGATCACATTATAGGGAAGCTTTTGCAGCTCTTCTACTGAAGTGATACCGCTTTTGTTGATTTTTTGATCAGTGCATTCAATTAGATCCCTGACCTCAATACCGATCATCCTGCGAATGATACGTTTTCGGTCCAATTCATTCAGGTCTTTGTCTTTCCATCCTACACTTTTAATGAGGATTTTCCAGATTTCCAGGTCCTTTAATTTGCTTGTTGAAATTAATCCCGACCGCAGGCCATCGTCCAGGTCGTGAGCAGAGTAGGCCAGTTCGTCTGCTGCATTGGCAATCTGGGCTTCGAGGTGCCCCCGTAGTTCAGGATCAAAATCCTCAGCGTCCGAGATGTCATATTCCGTCTCGTGTTTTACAATGCCTTCTCGGGTTTCCCAGGTCAGATTGAGCCCGGGAAAATTCTCAAACCGGTTTTCCAATTTAGTGACAATTCGCAAGGATTGTTTATTATGGTCAAATCCTCCCTGGCCTTCCATCAGCTGATTCAGGATCCTCTCCCCGGAATGGCCGAAGGGTGAATGCCCCAGATCGTGGGCCAGGCAGATAGCCTCTTCCAGATTTTCGTTTGCTCCCAGGGCCAGCGCAACTGTCCGGCCAATTTGAGCTACTTCCAGGGTGTGGGTTAATCTGGTGCGGTAATAGTCTCCTTCCGTATTTAGGAAAACCTGAGTTTTATACTCCAGGCGCCTGAAGGCAGTGGTATGCAAAATCCTGTCCCGATCACGTTGAAAGGCAGTACGATAAATTGGTTTATCGTCCGGGAATTCCCGTCCTTTGCTTTCTTTGCTTCGGATTCCATAGGGTGCCAGACAATAATCTTCCAGCTCTTCGCGCTTTTCTCGTTTAATTGCCATATTTTCCTCGCTTTCCCCGGATTGTAAAGCAGAACCAGTTTAGTTCAGGCTTATCCGACTGTCAACATCCATCTATCCAGAGCTTTCAATTTCATCGCTGAGCTGGATTATTTCTGTCAGATAACTTTGTAATTTATGATGGGCCTGGTGATTCTTCTCGCTTTCAGACTTGATGAACCTGGTATAGGGTGTGATCGTATCTCTGATCTCTTGCAGGCTGCGATCGATCTCATGACTGAAATGATCTGTCAGGGACTTCGTGAGCTGGTCACGCATTGACTTGACTTTTTGGCGCATCTCTTTCTTGGCGTTTCTACGCCGGGTGGGGATGATAAATAATCCCAGGGCAGCCATAACACCAGCCAGCAGAATGCCGGTGATATCAGTTGCCATGGTGGTCGCCAGGATGGTTACCAGGGTTCCCAACCCAACTGCGCCGGCGCTGATAGCGGCCGTGGCGGCAACAGCATTTTGGGAGCGGCGGGCGATTTCATCCGCCTCCCGGGTCTTATCGTAGCTGTCTATAACCCGATTCGCTTCGTCTCGAATGCTGGTGATCAATCGTTCGCGGTCATAAATGAAATTTCCGATATCCCCAACCATTCTGCCTTTGTGTTTTTGACGGCCTTCAGCGATATGGCTTGTGATCGCTTGCCACTGTCGCAAATTGGAGTCCACCAGCCAATCTATGATCGCTGTAACCCTGGCTTCTACAAGATCCGGAACATCGGCAATAACCTGGTCCTCATATATTTGCTGGATCTTTTCTTTTTTCATCAGGTCAACGATCCGTGCCAGCCTGATATATTCTGAGAAAAAGTCCTCACCCCGCTGTTCCATTTCCAACAAGATCTTGATGATATCTGATATTCTCAGATCGAAACTTTCCAGCATATCTTTCTGAAAAACAGTCAATTGGCCTTCAACGTCTTTGATCAACCCCAGATCATCTTTCAGTAATTTCAATCGATCTTCAAAGAATTCCGCATACTGGCTGGCCAGACGCTTGCCAACACCGAGAGGGTTCATCAGTTTTAGTTTTAAGCGGCTTTCTTGATCCAGTGTTTCCAGTATGTAATTTTCCAGTGGTTCAAAACGGCTTTCGGCCCACAGCGATGGTTCTCCACATTTTGCTTTTAGGGCTTGCTGGGCGCTGACCGGGAAGATTTCCGGGTCGACCTTGAGA
>JAGHAU010000253.1 GCA_021161345.1 Anaerolineales bacterium
ATCTTCTCCTGAACTGAGATAAGCAAGCGTTTACCCGCCTTTGTTTCAAAGAAATGGGAACCGTCTTTTAATTCGCGCAAAATTCTTAAGCGGTTTTTGTATGAACATTTCCGGTAGTCTTCCACTGCCGATAAATCATTTATCAATAGATATTGAGCAGTAATTGAAGCCTCAATAAGCGGTCTTTCCAATATGCTGATTATTTCCGCATTATTTTGCTCATAGTAAACCACGATTTCTTTTAGCAGTTTCCATATTCTAGTTAATAGACCCAGAATCGGCGAGTCATCTAGAGAAAACCCAGTCGGATTTCGATCAATGTTTCGTATCCGGGTTATACAATCATAAATCTCTGCCACATCCTTAACAAAAGTCCCTGTGAATCTGTTTATATCTTCAAGAGATTTCAAGCTTCCAGAAACATACGTTTCGTTATAGCGGCTTATTATTTTATGAATTTCGTCCATGGTTGTGACTTTGCTTCTTTCGATGGCTAACGCAAAACTAACCAGCGGCGGCTTAATGGCTATGGACAACCGGTAAGTTCAGAATGCTGTTAACAGCACTCCTGTTCAAAATGCCCCAGATTCAGCCGTCTGCGTTTAGTGACATGTTATACCAATTTATATGGTACTACACCCCCCACCACCATGTGGATCTATAAATTGCCATGTCACCCATGCTATTCCATGTTACCTTTTCCCACATCGAATCACCATCGGATGAATATTTTGCGCTTTTGTGCAGCTTTTTGTATACGCTTTCAGTTATTCTGGAAGGATAGGCAGATGAAAGAGCAGTTAATTTCGCCGCATAATTTGCGGAACGCCCGACCCAAACCAAATCATTTGAGCCTCTAATTCCGGTACGAGAAATAAACAGAGGGCTTGTATCAACACCAACCACCTGATTTATTGAGTAATTGTTTTTATATCGATTTTCTATTGCTGGATTTATAATTTCATTAACCGTGTAATTTATTTTCAATGCAGATCGCGCTGCAGATGTATTTTTGTAATCTCCGATATATACTGCCATAATTCGGTCTCCATCATAGGAAGTTATGGCACCGCCTTCAGAGCGAATTATTTTTGCAGCACAGTGAAGGTATGATTTGTAGATTTCAGCAGCAAAAAATGGTTTGTACTCATCAACAAGATTTGTTGAAGCATCTAAATCAGCATATAGCACAGTCCCTTCCAACTTAACTGCATCATTGCCTAATCGCAGGTTCTCTGATTCTGGTACTTTTTGACCGTCGCGCTCAGACCACGTTAGGTTGAATATTGATTTAACTTCTGATTCTAATTCTTCCCCAAGGCTCATCTTCAATTACCTATTTAGGGCCTTTATTCATAATTATTTGTCGAAGATCATCGCAAACCGGAGCAATTAAGGATGATATTTCATCATGAGTCCCTTTTTGATATTTAATTGGGTTCAATCCAAGAATGTCTGTTGGGACTTTTATATCAAGGCCTCTAGGCAAAACTAAGAAAGTTCTTTCACGTTTAAGAGCCCCCATAAATAAGCCCAATTCAAAAATGACATTATCTCGAGGAGCATCAATTTCCTGATCCCTGCATATAACCCGGTCATCAGGGCCGAGCACCAAAACTGCAAAGTCAGAAGACGTTATCTGAACTTCTAAATCCTCTATTGGAAAACGTGAGGCACCAAATACACCGCCATCAGTCCATAAATGGATTAAAATATCATCAAAACGTAACCCAGAACGAATTTCTCTTGCAATTGGCAAAGACTCTTTTGACGAGCCAATAAATAGAACTGGTCGTGGATTTACGGGGCAAACCAGATCATTTCTTTGCCTGAGGCGATCACTTAACTCTACTGAAATCAGACGCCAAAGGCGGGGATATTCATTGGCTACTTTGCTGAAGTCGTTTTCGGAAATTGACGCTACTACAGATTGATCAATTGCGACTATGGATGCCGACCGTCTTGCAGATGGGTCAATTAAAGTCATTTCTCCTACATGCTGGCCACCATGTCTAACGGCTACTTCTCGGCCATGAACAGAAACAGATAGGCGTCCAGAGAGTATAAAATACAAATCATCATCAACTTCATCCTGGGTTATTAGCACTTCACCAGGTTCAATCATTTTCAAATTTATCATGCCAGCAATTTTGGTGGCCAGGTCTTTATTATCATGAATGATTTTCTGGGCACGCAATGAAGAGATAAGTTTTTGGGCGCCATTCGTACCTTGAAATCTTTTGATCATAAGACCCTCAATTAATCGACGTATTCTACATTAATACAGTATCCTGTGGTATAATGTTCAAGGTTACTTGCCGGGCCGGGATGCCAGAATGAAAAAACGGGCGGCCATTCCCGGTCAAGTGTACCCGATGGTTAGGAGCTAAATTACCTTGTTCATGTCGACATCATATCCAGAATTTCTCATTTCTTTAGCTAAATCAATTTTCCAAGCACCATTGTTATCCATTAGTACGTATACAATACCTGAAATATCATTTGGTGTTTCCAATTTGCCTTTTACTAAAGCACATACGTTATGTCTCCCAAGCTTCCCATTTAAAAATCCATGCTCAAATACAACGTTCTGGCGAGCTCTTGGTTGAAGCTCAGGGTCAGAAGAGGAAGATTTTGCACCAATATCACAGGGAGTATAAAGAACAATGCCAAATCCTACATTTGAAAATTCTTCTATCTTTTCTATTATGGTTTTGCCGGAACTCGGTTGCTCATGAAGGATGATAGGTTCAAAACCTAACTGTTCTATAAAGCGGGCACATTCCGTTTTGGCTAAATCATCATGCCCGTGAACCAAAAAAACACTATTATTTATGATATTAGTTGTTTCCTTAGACTCTTTGCCCTTTGTCGCCAGAGTTTTCACTCTACCTATTACTTTCAGGAGCTCCGAGATTCCTTGATGGGAGTGAAATGTTCTGCCTGAAAGAAAACCAGCTTCAAAATAATTTGGGTATTGAGATGTTCCCCCTCTAGTAGACACTGAAACCGATTGATTGCCAATAATTTCGTTGTATATATCCTCTATCTCACCGTAAGTTTCACAAATCTCCTGATAGAGAAGGGCCTTATCCTCTGCGCTGGAAAATTTTATTGGATTGTATTTATCGACAAGAGTCTTAAGATGTTCAAGTCGTACAAGTTTACGCTTATAATCCATGTAAATTATTCCGCCTCCTAACGACCAGGGTCACTTGCCGGGCCGTGATGCTTGAGAAAACGACGGGCGGCTATACCCGGTCAAGTGGACCCAATGGTTATTTGCTGATTTCGTGTTTTTGTTGATTGATAAAATCAACAACTGCTTTTTCAATTTCGCTGAGCAATTTGATTCCAGTTTCAAATTCCGCTATAAAAT
>JAGHAU010000213.1 GCA_021161345.1 Anaerolineales bacterium
CTGCTGGGGAGTCATGCCCTTCCGTGATGTCTTGTCCATCGCCCAGGCCCAGATCAACATCTTGTATGCGATGTCTTCCTCATCAAAGTGACGGTAGGTTTCCCGCTTGGTGAGGATGTGCCAGATCGAGACCAGCATCCGACGGGCAACAGCCACAATGGCTTGATTGCGGTGCATCCTCTTCTCTAGCCGTTTGAACTGGGCGTTCCAGTAAGGATCGCTTTCTTTTGTTCTCCAGGCAGCCTCGACCATTGCCCAGCGCAGCTCCTTTCGCCCTTCTTTCGTGATCGGTTTGCTGCGGTTAGTCTCCCCGCTGATGTGAACTCCAGGGGAAAGGCCAGCATAGCTGACCAGTTGCTTGGGATGGGAAAAACGACTGATATCACCAATGGCAGATAGCACAACCATGGACAGGATCAGTCCCATCCCGGGGATCTGCATCAGGTAGACCATGTCAGATGCCCAGGGTTCACTGTTGCTCAGCTCTGCCAGCTTCAGATCAAGGGCCTTTTTCTGCGCCTCCAAAGTATCTACAATCTCCAGGTCGCGTTCTACCTCAAAGCCAGTCAGATCGGAGAATTTCTGATCTTCCCACCAACCCCGGTTTTTTTCCGTCAGCAATCCACCTTCCGGGAGGTCCAGATTGAAACGCTGCACCACACTCTGCAGCCGGTTCTTGGACATCGTGATCTGTTTTGTGAGTCTCCAGCGGAAAGAGACCAGTGAACGCAGCTCCCGCACAGGCACCGGCGGCACCCACACTTCAGGAACAATGCCTCCAAGAAGTTGGGTGATCATCCGTTCGATATCCCTCTTGTCAGTCTTCACACGTGCTTCAGCGATCTGGCGGATGCTTCGCGCATCGGCAACAAGGATCTTCCCAACATGGGGAACAATAATGTCATAGATGTCCCAGACACTGCCGGTTGCCTCTATCACCACTGCGTCGGTCTTCCCAAAGTTCTTCTCCGCCCAGTCACGGAAGCGGTTCATTTGGATACGCCGGGGACGCAGGGTCCATTCTCGACTCCGGTTTTGACCACCAACCATCACATAATATTTATGGATGTCAACTCCGATATAGCGTTCTATTACAGTAGTTTCGGGGGGTGAGTTCATGTTACACTCCTTAATAAGTGTTGGATGGGGCGTGGATTTTTGGGTCAAGAGTTACAGCTACCGATACGGGTTCTCCTACTTCCAGGTAGGGTCCCAGACTTGATATCCGCTGGGTGGCCAAGTAACCCCACGGGTTCACTCAGGTGAAAACTGTGAGTATCCCATAGCTGGCAACGGCTGACCCAGACGCTCGAGCCCCAGGTATGCGTCCCCAGCATCGGTCAAATGTAGGGTATCATGCCTGCCGCGCCCCATCGCTCTTACATTCTAGTAACCCACGCTCCACCCGACAGCCAGTTATGCTGGCAATTAAAAGCGAAGTGTATTAATCCTTTAATAACAATACCAGCAGGCTTTTTGTTTTATACTGTTTAAGGGCTGCGGGTGAGCTCTACCGTTAGGTAAAACCACACACACATTGTGCTTGACACTAATAGCGTTGTGCGCTATTATTCCTTTATATGATCAAATCATTCAATGACCGGGACACCGAATTGTTGTTTTTTGGTCAAAAACCGCGGAAACTCCCCTCAGAGATTTGGAATAGGGGCACAAGGAAACTTCTTATCCTTCATGCTGCCACTAATCTATCTGAGTTAAAAGTTCCGCCGGGTAATCGTCTGGAAAAACTCAAGGGCGATCGCTCAGGGCAGCACAGCATAAGGATTAATCAGCAATGGAGATTATGTTTTCACTGGCGTGATGGTCATGCTTATAAGGTTGAAATTACGGACTATCATACTTAATTGTTTGAGGAGAATCACATGAGTAAACGAGAGTTGGCACCAATACATCCAGGAGAGATCTTGCTGGAAGAATTTCTCAATCCTATGGATATTTCCCAATATCGGTTATCAAAGGATATCAGTGTAGATCCAAGAAGGATCAATGAAATCGTTCACGGTAAACGCGCAATTTCTGCTGATACTGCCTTGCGCCTGGGACGCTATTTTGGTATGTCTCCCCAGTTTTGGCTGAATCTCCAATCCCACTATGACCTTGAATTGCTTGACATGCAAAGCGGGGATCAAATTCAGCGAGAAGTTAAAGTATTGGCTTGAGTTATATAGCTTGTAGTTTACCTAACAACCGCTCCACCTGACAGCCAGCCTTTTTACCGGCAACCCGCTTTTATCCCCCTTATCAGTTTCAATCCTATAATAAATACCAGAAACACCTGTCAGCATGTGAGCTCATCCGTTAGGCGACAAATACTTAAAGGGCGAAACGATGAATAGTAAAGAAAGATTCTATCCTGAAACAAGATTTGGGGGATTCACAGATATTGATGGAACGGTAGTGTTCTTTAACAGGGTCAATTCGCTTATTGATTCCTCTTCTGTAGTTCTTGATGTAGGTTGTGGAAGAGGCTCATACAGTGAAGATTCAGTCCCCTTAAGAAGGAATCTCAGAATTCTACAAGGTAAAGTTGCTAAGATTATTGGAATAGATGTCGACCAAGATGCTCAAAATAACCAATTTATTGACGAGTTTCATCTTTTAAAAGATAACTCATGGCCTGTTGACAGCAACTCAATTGATTTAATTGTCTGCGATAATGTTTTAGAACACATTGAAGACCCAGATCAATTATTTATGGAAATCCACCGTGTCTTAAAAGATGGTGGATATTTGTGTATAAGAACCCCAAATCGATGGAGCTACATTGCGATAACAGCAACACTTATTCCCAACAAGTATCACTCACAAGTAACATCTGCAGTGCAAGATGGTAGACAAGATAAGGACGTTTTTCCGACAGTATATAAATGCAATAGTATTGGAAAGATAAAAAGTATCATGAAAAAGAATGGCTTTGACTACATAGTGTATGGATACGAGGCTGAGCCAAGCTATCTTTCATTCTCTAAAATCGCATATTTCTTTGGTGTTTTACACCAGCGGTTTGCTCCTGAGGTTCTTAAGCCAGCAATATTCGCATTTGGGAAGATCAAAAAAGACATCGCCTAACAAGGCAAATGCACTCGGACAGTAAAAAGTCCCGTTCGTTCCTCGCTCTGCTTTTTGCTGCTGGTGATTTGCAACATTAGCCTGATTCCTGTCTTCTCAGATTGGATCTTATTGGTATAATAATACGTAATACGTTTTGTTTATCGATAGGAGTTTCGTATGGAGCAGGCAACAATTTCTCCAAAATATCAGGTAGTCATCCCCAAGAAAGTAAGAGAAAAAGCTGGAATTAAGCCTGGTCAAAAGGTTCAGGTTATCCCTTACATGGGAAGAATCGAATTGATTCCAGTTCGGAAAATTCAGGAAGGACGAGGGTTCTTAAAAGGGATTGAAACCAATATTGAACGGGAACCAGACCGAA
Source organism: Anaerolineales bacterium (assembly GCA_021161345.1). Lineage (GTDB taxonomy): Bacteria > Chloroflexota > Anaerolineae > Anaerolineales > UBA11858 > B10-G9. The sequence continues at coordinate 3,452 of JAGHAU010000213.1, forward strand.
TATGAACATTGTTGATTCTTCTGGATGGCTAGAATACTTTGCAAATGGGACCAACGCTGACTTCTTTTCTCAACCAATTGAAGATACAGATTCCCTGATCGTACCTACGATAAGCATATATGAGGTATTTAAACGGATCCTTCAACAGCGTGATGAAACAGAGGCGTTAAATGCTATTGCGTTTATGCAATCAGGGAAGATTATTGATCTGTCCAGTCCTATTGCCCTACATGCAGCACGAATATCTGCTGATCTGAAAATACCTATGGCAGACAGTATTATTC
>JAGHAU010000070.1 GCA_021161345.1 Anaerolineales bacterium
ATCTTAACCCGGAGATCTCCCCCGCCCTTGAAGAGATCATTCTAAAAGTTCTCTCCAAAGAAGCCAGTTCCCGGTACAGGACAGCAGATCAATTAGGCAGGATCGTGATCAGCTTCACAGAAACACAAGAAAATAATATTACTCCAGAGTCAACACCCGCACCGCCTGAGGACCCAACTCTCAATACAATCCTGGAGCTGGAGAATAAACATCCTGCCCGCCAGTGGCTGACCATATTGCTGGGTTTGTTTGCTCTGATTACCGTTGGTGGTCTGATCCCTTTCTGGCTCTGGGTGTATTTCAAATTGAATTAGATCGATCATATTCCCGGAATATTCTCAAGATTAAAGGTTGTCATTATGTTTAAAAAAGATTACCTGCTCTCACCCTCTATCCTTTCGGCTGATTTCACCCAGCTCGGGGATCAAATGAAACAGGCTGAGGATGCCGGGGCGGATTGGTTCCATATCGATGTCATGGATGGACACTTTGTACCTAACCTCTCCATGGGACCTGCCCTGGTGAATGCCTGTCAAAGGGCCACAGACTTACCCTTGGATGTACACCTGATGATCGAAGAACCTGAACGCTACCTGGATAAATTTGCTGCCGCAGGCGCTTCAACCCTCACAGTCCATATCGAAACCTGCCCGGATATGGATAAAACCCAGGAAATGATCCGCGACTTGGGCTGCAAAGCAGGAATCACTCTCAATCCTGGTACCAGCGCGGAAACAATTCAACCTTTTCTAAAGAATGTGGACCTGGTTCTGGTAATGTCGGTCAATCCAGGATTTTCAGGACAATCTTTTTTGCCTGAGGTACTCCCAAAAATTAACCGGATCAGGAAAATGCTGGACGACATCAATCCAGATGTCTTGATAGAAGTGGACGGCGGTATCAACCCCGAAACGATCCGTCAGACTTATGACCAGGGTGCCCGGATATTTGTGGCCGCGAGCGCGATATTCAAGCATCCCCAGGGAATCCGGGCAGGGATAGAATCACTGACTGAGAAGTTATAGTACAAGTTAAATATAAAAACCCCGAGTCAGTTCAATCAGGCTCCGGGTTTTTTATATTCTCAAATTCTTCACAACGAAATAAGAACTTCAGTGTTACAAATATTGGTTCAAACTTTCGTTAATGTGCGAATGCAGCGGGTGCAGAGGGTTTTCCGGACCTTTTTGCCATCCTCAAACACAGTGACTTGCTGCAGGTTTGGTTTAAATTTTCGTTTTGTGGTCTTTTTCGACCAGGGGCGGCTTTGCCCAAACGCTGTAGTTTTTCCACAATTTTCACATTTCGCCATTGCTTGTACCCTCATTCATTGATATTTATAGAACTGAATGCTCAACAAATTAGAAAAAAAAGATCAAATCCAATGCCTTTTCATTTAGTCAAGCCCGCCAATCTTACCATACAACATACCGTTCATCAAGAGGATACTTACCTTTCCCCTCATTTTATGTTAAAATTTGGCATCTGTGAGTTATCCTGCAACTATCAATCAAGAGAATGGTGATTTCCATGACAAAAGAGAATACATCTAAGGGCGACATCCAAATATCTAAACAGGCAATCGCAACTATTGCCTTCCAGGCAGTTCAACGATCTTACGGCGTTGTCGGCCTGGCATCCAAGAACATTGCTGACGAACTCGCCCATGCCCTGGTCAAGGATCCAACCCACGGTATCGATGTTGACTACAAAAACCAAGAGATCAATATTGATATTTACATCATCATAGAATATGGCACCCGGATAAAATCTGTTGCCGCCAGTGTTGCCAATACTGTGCGCTACCAGGTTGAAAGTTCCTTGGGACTTCCTGTGAATGAAATCAATATCCATGTTCAAGGCCTGCGCATCAGTAACGGCGAATGATACTCGGAAACAGGACTGATCCCTTTAGGAGTACAGTGGTATGAGTGAAGAACAATCGGTAACAAATAATAGGCCAATTGATGGCGTTCAATACAAAGAATTAATGAATGCTGGTTTGACCTGGCTTCGGACCAACCAGGAATCAGTTAACGCATTAAACGTCTTTCCAGTCCCTGATGGTGACACCGGTACGAATATGGTGCTTACTCTCCAGGCAGCTTATAACGAGATTTCCAACTCATCCGGAGAGAGTGTGGGGAAGTTAGCGGAAAAACTCGCCCATGGAGCATTAATGGGCGCCCGGGGCAACTCGGGGGTGATCCTGTCCCAGATCTGGCGAGGTTTTTCCAAAGGCCTTGAAGAATGTGAGACTATAAATGGAAAATACCTTGTAGAGGGTTTAAAGCAGGCTCGAGATACCGCCTACAAAGGTGTTGTCCGCCCTGTAGAAGGCACCATCCTCACAGTTTGTAAAGACATGGCCATTGCAGCTGAAAAAAGTTTAAAGGATACAGAAGATCCCTATCAGATCCTTAGGATCGTAACTGATGCGGCCCAGGTTTCAGTGGAGCACACTCCTGAACTCCTGGATGTGCTAAAAGAGGCTGGTGTGGTTGATGCCGGCGGCAAGGGATTAATGCACATCTTTGAAGGCATGTTGCGTTTCATTGACGGAGAACCCCTGGACATAGAACCCGTCCACGTTCAACCACTTTCGGTGATCGGTCAGCAGGAAGCATTGAACAACGCGGAACCCGGCCAGGATTATGAGGTCATTGTCGATTTTCAACCTGATCAACCTTTAGTACTGGAAAACTATTACGAAGATCTTGAAAAGATCGGCACTTCCATCCAGGTAGGCGAAGGGGATGGCATCTACCGAATGCATATTCATGTGGCAACGGAAAAACGCTACGAACCCATTGATTACACTATGACCCTGGGAACGATCACGAAAGTCCACATCGAGAATTTGATGATCCAGGTAAATTCTCCGGCTGGGGCTCAGCGTGAAGAACCCCTCAAGCTAGCCAAGGTAGGACCCGATGATCTTGGGGTAGTCACTATCTCTCCCGGACCAGGATTTTCACGGATATTCGCCAGCCTTGGAGCAGCAGCAATCGTTGAGGGCGGCCAGACCATGAATCCCAGCACCCAGGAGATCCTGGCTGCATTTGAAGACCTCCCAACCGATAAGATCATCATCCTCCCAAATAATAAAAATATCATGATGGCGGCAACATCCGCGGCCGAAGTCTCGGTAAAACAGGTGGAAGTGATTCCCTCGGTTACCGTTCCCCAGGGATTAGCTGCCATGCTGCGTTTGATTCCCGGGCAGGAATTAGCTGATGTTGTCAAAGAAATGAATTCGGCCGTCAACGATATTGAAAGTGGAGAGATCACCACAGCCGTCAGGGATGTGGAAATCGACGGGATTGAGGTCAAGGAAGGTGAGATCATCTCTCTCCATAATGGCAAACTGGTTGGCTCCAATAAATCATTGGAAGATGGATGCCTGATCTTTCTGGAAACCGCTAAAGCAGAAGACCTTGAACTTATCACCATGTTCCATGGTGAAAATATCTCAACAGAAGATGCCGAGAAAATGGCAGGATTCATCCAGGAGAAATATCCTGATCAGGAAGTAGAATTACAATACGGGGGTCAGCCCCATTACCAATTCATTTTCTCGATCGAATAATAAGAAATTCGGTCTTGTGTCGCTCACCGGCGGACTTATTCGTAAGCTCCGCCGTTTTTATAATCAGGAGAGAGATCCTTGTCCACAGCCATCGTCACTGATAGCACTTCCGATATCCCTGCTGATCTACGGGAAGAATTAAGCATCTTCCAGATCCCGGTCGATCTGACCCTGGAAGATAAAACCTACCAGGACGGATTTGATCTCTCCAGGAACGATTTTTATACTCGTCTTCCTACCCTGAAGAAATTACCTACCACGGCGGCACCTTCCTCGGGCAGATTTCAGCGTTTGTATGAGCAAATATTTGATGAAGGTTACACCGATATCATATCCATACATGCGGCGAGCGCGCTTAGCGGTATATATAATGCCGCCAGGCTGGCCTCATTGGAGTTCAAGCAAATCATTAAAGTCGTTGATAGCGAGCAGCTCAGCCTGGGCCTGGGTTTTCAGGCCATCCATGCTGCTAAAATGGTTCAGCAAAAGTTACCCCTGAACAAGGTCTTAGATGCAATTCAATCCGTTAAAAACAGTGTTATTGTTTTTGCCTTACTGGATACGTTCGAGTACATTCACCGCAGCGGGAGAGTCTCCTGGGCCAAAGCTCGCCTGGGATCGTTGTTGAACATCAAACCGATCGTTGAGCTGAAAAATGGCCAGGTATTAAATCGGGGCCTGGCCCGGACCAGGTCGAAAGGAATCCAGTTCCTGGGGGATTCCATCCGGAAATTAGGCGCACTGGAATACCTTTCCGTGATGCATACCAATGCGCTGGAAACAGGAAAGAGATTCATTGAAGAATTTTCTCCTCCGGAAATTCCTGAACCCCTGCTTGTAAATGTCACCACTATCATTGGCACACATGTCGGTCCCAATGGGATTGGTTTTGCAGCAGTGGTAAAATAACTCTAATGAAAACCTCAATACAGAAATTACGAAAATTCTTCCGTTTAGAAGCTGAACGGGAATATGATAACAAGGCGGTTATGGGTGGACTTTCAAATATCCTCTCCGCCTGGGAAATGGAAGCCAGGGAAGATCAATTATCGGAACAGATCATCCAGGCAGTGATCAGTCGATTGCGTGATTATCACCGTTTGAGTGAAGACTCGCGCGAAGTGGTATTAAAAGGCGTCTGGCAGCGCGTTTCCAGGGAAACAGGGGTAGAAAGCGAAACCCAGAAACAACCCCCGGTAACCAAACAGCCCAAAAGCCAACCTGAGCCGGAGCCTGGCCAACCCAAAAATCCTGAGCCGGCTGCTGCTCCTGAACCAGAAAAGTCTGAGCCGGTTCCCCAAGCGCCCACACCTAAAAAGGATCCTCCAAAACCGATTCTTGATCTAGATTTTCAGGCTCCGATCACAACCATTAAAGGCATCGGTGAAAAGAAGCAGGAAGCCCTTAAGCGGATGGGTATTCAATCCATCAACGATCTGCTATACACATTTCCGCGGAGACATGACGATTACTCCAAGTTAAAACCTATTGGCAGCCTCTGGTATGGAGAATTTGTCACTGTCATTGGCTCGGTGAAGAGCGTTTCTTCAAGGGCGGTACGCAGCGGAAAAATGAAGATCGTTGAAGCGCTGATATCAGATAAAAGCGGCGCAATCCGCGCAACCTGGTTCAATCAACCCTGGATCGAAAATCAACTTATCAAAGCCAAACAAGTCGTATTAAGCGGCCTGGTTGAACAATACCTGGGGCGCCTGGTCATGAACAGTCCGGAGTGGGAACCACTAAGTAAAAAACAGCTCCACACCAATCGCATTGTTCCAGTATATCCGCTTACAAAGGACGTTACTCAGAAATGGCTCCGGGGTGTGATCCACGATATTGTCGAGGAATACTCCCCTCACCTCCCAGATCCCCTACCAGAGAATATCCGCGCCAATCATTCTCTAAGCAATCTGCCGGATGCTATCCGGGAGATCCATTTTCCAGATTCGGATCAATCACTTCAGAAAGCCAAGCAGCGTTTAGCTTTTGAAGAACTCTTCCTGATGCAGATGGGCGTATTGAGTCAAAAGAAACAGTGGGAAAGCCGATCCGGCACAGCGTTTGAGAGCTCTGAAGATTGGCTGCTCCCTCAACTTGAGTCTCTACCCTTCAAGCTGACAAATGCCCAGAAAAAAGCTCTCGACCAGGTCCGGGCCGATTTGAGTTCCGGAACGCCGATGAACCGTTTACTTCAGGGTGATGTTGGTTCTGGAAAAACTGTGGTCGCGGCTCTGGCAGCTTTGATCGTCATCCACGGTGGAGCGCAGGCTGCATTCCTGGCGCCTACCAGCATCCTGGCAGAACAGCATTTTCAGAGTCTGAAAAAATTGCTGACACAAGGATCTGGGGATCTGGCGGAAATTCAGATTGCCCTGCTGATCGGTGCTACACCTGAAAACGAAAAAGAGGACATACGTAAACAACTTGCCGATGGAGAGATCAAGCTGATCATTGGCACTCATGCCCTGCTTCAGGATCCTGTCAAATTTCAGAACTTGCAGCTGGCAATAATTGATGAACAACACCGCTTTGGTGTGGAACAGAGGGGCATCTTACGACAGAAAGGCAATAATCCCCATCTGCTGGTAATGACTGCGACCCCAATTCCACGCTCCCTGGCTTTAACGATATATGGCGACCTCGAATTGTCGGTTATCGATGAAATGCCGCCCGGGCGTATTCCTGTAGAGACTCATTTGCTGAATCCCAGCGAGATCGAACGGGCATTTGGCCTCGTCCGCGGGCAGGTAGATAAAGGGAACCAGGCATTTATTGTTTACCCCCTGGTGGAGGAAAGCGATAAGGTCGATGAAAAATCTGCTGTGGACGAGTTCAATCGCCTGCAAGAAGAAGTGTTTCCCAACTACAAACTTGGACTGCTACACGGTCAGCTAAACCCAGCTGAAAAAGAAGAGGTAATGATCCGTTTCAGGGATAAGGAAATCCAGATCATGGTATCCACTTCAATTGTGGAGGTAGGCCTGGATATACCAGATGCTACAGTTATGCTGGTGGAAGGCGCTCATCGTTTTGGATTGGCTCAATTACATCAATTCCGGGGACGAGTGGGACGCAGCGACCAGAAATCCTACTGCATTCTGGTTCCCGGGACTATAGAAGAAATAGAGAACCAGCGCCTGCAAGCCATGGTTGATACCAATGACGGTTTTGTTCTGGCAGAAAAAGACCTGGAAATACGCGGCCCCGGTCAGTTTTTGGGAACTCGCCAATCAGGATATACAGAACTGAAACTGGCCAGCATCACCGATCTTGATCTGATAGAACGGGCTCGCACTGAAGCCTCAACCATATTCAAACAGGACCCGGATCTGAGTCAGGAAAATCATCATCAGCTGGCCAAAGCGGTCAAAGAATTCTGGACCCAAAAGAATACCGGAGATATAAGTTAACAGAAAGCGTTCACGTTGAGGAGCTACTAATGATAAGAGCGGTCTTCCCTGGCACTTTTGATCCCATTCACTACGGACACATTGATATTGCCCGGCGAGCTTCCCGACTATTTGATGAAGTTATTGTGGCAGTATATGATCAACCATCAAAAATACTTCTCTTCCCTCCAGATACAAGAATAGAACTGGCCAAACTAGCTCTCAAGCCGATCTCAAACATCAAAACCATGGGGTACAGCGGACTTACAGTTGATTTTTGCCATCAGATCGATGCCCAGGTGATCGTGCGCGGGCTGCGGGTCTTTTCAGATTTCGAATATGAATTCCGAATGGCTTTAGCCAATCATAGCCTCTCTCCAGATATTGAGGTTGTAGCACTGATCACAAATAAGGACCACAGTTTCTTAAGTGGGTCCACGGTCCGCGAGATTGCTGCACTGGATGGAGATGTCAGTTCCATGGTTCCAGATTACGTAGAAAAGGCCTTGCAAGACCGATTTTTAGAGCTTGGCAGCGACCAAAATATCGTTCCTCACACTTCGCTGAGAGATTAACGAAATCCTTTTCATGTTATACTAAAAGGACACTCTTTTGGAGGAGTAAAAATGGACATTTTACACCTTGTGGATCGATTGGAAGAATTGATTAACCACAGCAGATCCATTCCATTCACGCATAATGTAATAGTTGATGAAGACCGTATGCTGGACATTATCGACCAGATGCGGGTTGCCATCCCAGAAGAGGTAAAAAAATCCCAACAGGTATTAGCCACCAAAAACAGGGTCATCGCCCAGGCCAAAGAAGAGGCGGATCGAACAGTAAATATTGCCAAAGAGAAAAGCGACAAACTGACTGATCGGGATATCATCGTCCAGGATGCCCGCAAGAAAGCCAACCAGATTGAATCCGAAGCGGAAATAAAGGCTAAAAAGACCCAGGCAGAAGCTGATGAATATGTAGCAGAAACCCTGACAAATCTGGAGATCGCCCTCGAACGGGTATTGAACCAGGTCCGGAATGGGATCTACATCCTGGAAGAAGATAACAAGATCAAGTTTGACTTGGGCAAAGAAGAATCAGAAGAAAAATAAATTGGAACAGAGAATCCAAAACCACAAAAAACGGCCATGCAAGGCTGTTTTTTTATTCCTTTCTCTGCCTCCAGGAATATCTCACACCATTTGACGAATAAAAGTATTTCGACAATATCCAACCGACAACCCCGGGAAAGTGGGCATCTGCCCAAATCGCTAACCACATAAAACCAGGGATAACGGATCTTGTCTTTTTCCTCAGGATCATTTCCAGGATTTGATCTGCTACGGACTGGGGGGATAATAAGGCTAATTTTGGGGTGACCGTGGTAGTTTTCCAACTCACGTCAGGATCCTGGCCAAACTCGGTATCCACTGCTCCTGGGAAAATTTCCGAAATGGTTACACCAGTCCCCCTCAGTTCCCGCCTCAAGCTGGACATAAAACCCCGAGAGCCAAACTTGCTAGCATTGTATATTGTATAGGTTGGAACACCCACCCAGGATGCAATGGATGAAATATGAATGATCTGTCCGGACCCGCTTGCAACCATCTCCGGAATGACCAGTCGGGTTAATTGGATCATCCCGATCAAATTTACCTGCAGCTGAGTCTGGATATCTTCCTCCAGGGATTGTTCATCCAGCCACAGATGGTGGGCTGATCCCGCATTATTCACCAGGACATCAATCCGTCCAAAAACATTCCTGGTTCTTTCCACAAGATCCCTGATTTGTCCAACTTGTGATAGATCCAGTTGAAGGGGGAGGACTTCCCCCCCGGTTTTCCGGATTTGTTCCGCAATTTCCTCCAGGCGGTCCTTCCGCCTGGCAGCTATCACCACCCGATAACCCTTATTTGCAAGGGTTATTGCTGCGGTTTCGCCAATACCTGAAGATGCGCCAGTGATGATCACAACGGGAGTTCCTGGATTTGTATTATTTTTCATTCATTTACCCTTTTTATGCCTTGATTTTACCAGAGACAATTCTGTCCTGGATCATGTTTAATTTGATTCTGAATGAACTTGAGTATAGAATGTAGATAAGATCTATGTCACCTCCAGGGGAAATAGGAGGATACTCATCATTCTTCATCTCACCTGCAAAGGAGTGGAAAATGGATTTTCAATTATCAGAGGAACAAAGATTATGGCGAAAAGTAGTTCATGACTTTGTTGCCAAAGAGATAAAACCGATCGCCCAGGAAATCAACGAAAAGGAAGAAACTCCCCCATCAGTGATAAAGAAAATGGGACCTTTAGGGCTTTTGGGTATGAGCGTGCCTGAAGAGTACAGCGGGGCAGAATTGGACGCTATCAGCGCTGCCATCGCTATAGAAGAATTAGCCTGGGGAGACGGTGGAACCGCATTGACCATTGAAGCCCATAATGAACTGGGCTGTGCAGCTGTGGTTCTTTTTGGATCAGATGATCAAAAGAAGGCATTCCTTCCCGATGTATCAACTGGAAAAGGAAAATTGACCGCCCTGGCACTAACAGAACCCCAGGCAGGTTCTGATCTGAGAAATGTCAAAACCAGGGCAATAAAAGACGGTGATGATTGGGTCATCCAAGGTTCCAAAGCCTGGATCACTAACGCTGGAGACTCAGAATTTATTGTCACCCTGACAATCTCGGATCCAGAACAAGGATCCCGGGGGATGAGTTTGATCCTTGTTCCCACCGACTCCAAAGGATTGACCGTAGCTCCACCAGAAAAGAAAATGGGGGCTGGCGGAACCCACAGCCACGAGGTCCGTTATGAAAATGTCCGGGTACCAATTACAAATACCCTCGGTGTTGAAGGTGAGGGTTTACAACAAACATTAAAGATCCTGGATGGAGGTCGGATCAGCGTTGGCGCGCTGTCCGTAGGTATTGCCCAGGCTGCTCTCGAGGAAGGTGTGCGCTATGCCAAGGAGCGTCAAACATTTGGAAAAACATTGAAAGAGCACCAGGCCATTCAATGGTTGGTTGCTGACGCGGCCGCAGAAATTCACGCCGCCAGGTTGATGGTATATTATGCAGCCTGGTTAAAAGATCAAGGCAAACCCTTTACACAGGCTGGTGCTGTAGCGAAGTTATTTGCAACTGAAATGGCTGAACGAGCTTCATACAGCGCAATCCAGATCCATGGATCGTATGGATACAGCCGTGAATATCCTGTTGAGGCTATGTACAAAGCCGCCCGGTTGATGACTATCGGTGAGGGAACTAGTGAGATCCAGCGCCTGGTGATTGCTCGCAAAGTCTTCGAAGATGGTCCGGTCAGGATTTAGAATACTCAAGCAAAAATCGGAAGTCTTCAAGGAGATAGTCAGCAATCTACTGTCTCTCAGGTGACTTCCGATTTCTCTTAACCAGACAAGATCGAAACAAAACTTCGGAAGTCTTCAGGTAGTTCGCCACGTTAGACGATCAGTTATAGGACTTCCGAAGTGATCAAATTTTACGCCTTACTGGATCATCTCCAGTAAAGTATCGATCCCTGCCTGGATTTGAAGGTCAAAAGGTTCTGCCTTTAATCCCCAGGTTCCCAGGGGAACAATCACATCCGGAGTAACTCCGATACCTTCAAGGACAGTACCATCGTTCAGGGCCATGGTCATCACAGCCAGACGGATCAGTGTGCCATCAGCCAACGACCAGCCTGTAATGCCTTCGGTATTGCCAGCTGAATTCATTCCTACGATGGTTGCCCGTCCCAATTCTTTCATTGCTGCCGGGAAATAATCCGCCGCGCTGTGGCTGGAACCGTCAGTCAATACGACCACTGGGGTCGTTTCATTCCATTCCACCGGTCCGCGGATGCGGAAGATCGTACGCTGTTCTCCTTCGCGGAGTTTGCCGACAGTGCCAACGATCCCTTCAGTAAAGATAGCCACGGAATCATCAGAATTTCCGCCTGGATTATGCCGCACATCCATGATCAAACCTTCCAGGGGTTGTTCCTCTTCCAAGGCTTTGATGCTTTCGAAAATTGTAAATGCCGAATCGCCATCAAAATCTGGAACACGAATATAACCGATGCGGGGATCTTCCAGCACCACCTCATGATAGCGATAAGGGCATCCCCCTACCCCATCCAGGGTGAGTGTAATATCAACAGGATCCTGATTTGGTCCCTGCCAGACAGTGAGAGTGACTTGATCTCCAGCGTTCCCAAAAATAACAGCTGTTCGGTCTTCTCGTTTAAAATCGTCCCCTTCTTTAACAACCGGATTGCCGTCAATTGCGGTGATAATATCTCCCCGGGTGATGCCCGCTTGGGCGGCGACGCTTTGGGCGCAGACATTCCAGACAGTGAGGAACTCATCTTCCCGGGAAGGACCGGGCCAGATCTCTATACCGGAGGCTGCTCGAGCTTCGCCAGCGGCGGCAGTATCAATGCCAAATTCTGCTGTCATGCGATCGGGCGGCACATGACGGCTGTGAGAATCGTCCAACTCGCCAACCATTTCCCCCAGCAGGTTCCACAGCTCCTCGGAGGAGGTCACGTCTTCAGCCAGCACAATATATTCATCGTAAATAGCCGGCCAATCCGCGCCGTTGAAATTATCCCGGACATATTCGGTATCGATGATATTCCAGGCCTGTTTAATTATCCCAACATAGTCATCAGGTCCCTCTACTGCTACCCCCCCCATAGGAGTAGGGGGCACAAGCGTAGTCTGGGCGCTTAATGCTTGAATCGTTGCCAGGGCGTTAACCTTCTCCGGAGTCTCGGTTGCATCAACCTGTCCAGCGTTGCCGCAGGCGCTAAAAAGAACTCCAATGATGATCAAAAATAATACGATCCAATAAGTTCTTTTCATCCTATATCTCCTCATCTGGGTTCATAACGGGTAGGACGCTATACTGCTCGACCGGGTTGGTGACCAGCTTCTGCCCGGTCATCATTTTCCAATAATTGTACTGCATGGGGTAATACGGGGGCAATGATCTGGAAATTCTCAAGGGCACCCTTGGGGCTTCCGGGCAAGTTAATGATCAAGGTGTTCTTCCTGATCCCTGCCGTCGCCCTTGATAACATAGCATGGGGAGTAATATTTAGACTACCTGCCCGCATTGCTTCTGCCAAACCAGGTGCGTGGCGATCGATCACCGCTGCAGTAGCTTCAGGTGTAATATCCCGCGGGGCAAATCCTGTCCCACCCGTTGTGAGAATAACCTGAATTCCACCTGAATCAGCCCATGTTTTCAATTGGTCTGTTATCTGCTGAATTTCATCAGGGATGATCACTGTCGCAGAAACAACCCATCCCGCCCTCTCAACAGCTTTACCAAGAGCAGGTCCCGAGAGATCTTCCCGGGTTCCGGCAGCGGATCGATCAGAAACGGTCAGGATGGCAAAAGTAAGGCTCATGGATCAATCCCTAGATCAAACCTTCCCAGGAGCCATGAATGCCGTCATTAGTAACGCCATAATAGTGGCGGTATCCATCACTGGTGCGCTGGATCAGGTCATAGCTGTTAAAGTTTCCCCTTTTCTTCTGGGTGACCAATCCCAGATCACCCTGCCAGGTGATATCCATTTTTTCAATTTTGACAGGCAATTTTGAGTACTGGGAGATCGCATAATGCCATAATTTACGGGAGGATTTCAGAGTTACATTCTTCACCATGCTACCATTTCGGAGATCCCGGACCGTGAAGTAGTTTTCACCGCCGCGTTTGTCCACAGAGACAATTTCCACCCCTGTGCGGGGAGGAGCCTGTCCTTCCGCTACAACCTCATCTTCGGTTAATGTATCCGATACATCTTTCGAACTAAAGATCGGCTTGGCCTCGGCATGGGCCGCAGCGGTTCCACCCAGTTGTTTTTTCTTTCCCTGGAGCACCATATCCACGATCTCATCCCGGACAGCCATGCCTGTTTCAGTTTCTGTGCGCAAGTAGATCTTATTATCATCTACAGCATAAGGTTGATCATCACCCTTGGGAATCATCACCTGAATGACCTTCTTACCTTCAGTTTCCTGGACCTCGAATTTGCAGGCTAATTCCGGGCTGATGCGTTTACTAATTTCGGATTGAAGCTTTCCAATGCTCTGATTGGGGCGAGGAATGCCCTCAAAAGCTTTCCCAGGCTGAGCAGAGAGTCCCAAATACAGCGTCCCGCCATTTGAGTTGGCAAAGGCGCAAATATCAGCGATGATGTCATACAAGTTTCCGCCCCGGACGGTGATATTCTCGTGGAAATCCTGCATGAAGTTCGCTCCTTCCTCCCGAGCATCACGAATGAAGTCATACGCGGGCTGCGAACTGAGCTGATGGGGTCTGGTCCGCGAGAAGTTGTCGCTTTCAAAGAGCTCTTTCAGCGCGGCATAGCTTCTTTCCGGAATCCGAACATCTGTAGTTCGCTCTCCTACACCTAATTTGGTCTGAAAGGTTGAGATCTTTTTCAACAGATGAGCGTCAGAACCCTGGATGCAGTGCATGCGTCTGGGATATTCCGGTTTATTGCCGTTGAAGAAAGACGCTGTCGCATGTCGTCCCTTTTTCTCCAGATCTGTTACTTCCATAGCAATCAGGTTTGGATTCTGGGTGTAGGCGATCTTGGTTTGCCCTCCAAATGGGAATCTTCGCATGGCAACACCATTATTGGAATTGGCGTGGGCGGCAATGGCCATTCCTCCCGCTTCATGAATGGCTTTATAGGCCGTCAGCACATCCACACTCGCGCCTACTGTTACACTTCCTTCATCTATCTGATCTGAAGGGATGTTTAATGCCAGCAGCAAATGCTCGATATCCCGGAGTGGTTTATCTTTCGGAAAGATAGCCAGAATATGAAAACCAAAAGTAGCCGTAAATTCAAACCCGGGCAGTACTAACATCCGTTTCAGCAATTTCTGGTATTCGGACAGCCGAGTTTCCTCTTCAGGCAGCAGGCGATTGAGCTGCTGGAGAAGTTTTAACTGGTCAATCTCTTCCTGCATTCTGCGGTAGCCCGCAACCGTATTGTGGTCTGTAAAGGCAATAATATCCAGACCTTTTTGGGCGGCTTGCCGGAGAATATCCAGATAGCCGATTTCCGGCTGCAGATAATCATCCGATGCCGGAGTATGTAAATGTAAATCCATTGTGTACCAGGTTAACCCGGTATTTTTATTTTGTTCTACCACTTTTACCTCTCTAAGGAAGCAGTACAGGGTCTGGATATGGTAAATATCCAACCCAATAGGACATATTATTGTCTCTGCTTTCAATTTTTATATCATCACGGTGGGAACAATAGACATTTCAAATGACCGGGAAAATTGAATGGAGATCAACTCGATCTCAAATAAGGAATTTATTTCCCGCTCTAATATTTATCTGTCTTCTAAATGTTGTTCCTCAGCGCAATTTAATACAATATACCTGTTAATTATAACCCGTTCAGGAAGCCTTTTTCTTCCGGGTAGCGCTCTTCTTTTTTGTCAGAGCAGCCTCCAGTACTTCTTCAATATCCTCAACAAAGATAAAGTTAATCTTATCCCTGACTTCCTGGGGGATATCCTCTTCCAGATCTGCCTGGTTCTTTTTGGGCAGGATGACCGTTGTCGAACCGGCCCGATAAGCTGCCAGGACTTTTTCTTTTATGCCGCCTACGGGAAGAACCTGTCCTCTTAAGGTGATCTCACCCGTCATGCTGATATTACCTTTTACCGGCCTGCCTGAGATCAATGATACCAGTGCGGTTGCCATAGTCACGCCAGCAGAAGGACCATCCTTCGGCTGCGCTCCGGCAGGAACATGCAGGTGAATATCCTGATTGTTATAAAAATCCACGTCCAATCCCAGCTTATCCGCCTTGGAACGGACGTAAGATAAGGCGGCCTGGGCCGATTCTTTCATCACCTCTCCCAGTGATCCTGTAAGCTGGAAATGATTCTTTCCAAGCATGGAGGTTGCTTCTACAAATAAGATCTCTCCGCCGGTAGATGTCCAGGCCAAACCGGTCGCCACACCGGGAACTGATGTACGATTGGCCAATTCTTCATCCCCGTAATATCGGGGGCGGCCAAGATATTCAGCGACTTCCTTCACACCAACTTTTACGGCTGTGACTTTTTCCTCCGCGATAAGTGTTACTACTTTTCTGCAGAGAGTGCCAATTTCGCGTTCAAGGTTGCGCACTCCCGATTCCCTGGTGTAGGAACGGATGATCAACTGCAAGGCCGGATTGGAAAAGGATATTTCCTTACTCCGCAGCCCATTCTCCCGAATTTGCCTCGGGATCAGGTAACCTTTGGCAATGGCTTTCTTTTCATTATCTGTATATCCCGACAATTTGATGATTTCCATCCTGTCCCGCAGCGGTGATGGGATAGGCTCCAGCAAATTTGCCGTGGTGATAAACATCACCTTCGATAGATCATAAGCCACCTCCAGATAATGGTCTCTGAACTCGTTATTCTGCTCTGGATCGAGGACTTCCAATAATGCCGAAGTCGGATCTCCCCGATAATCCTGTCCCAGCTTGTCTATTTCATCAAGCATGAATACCGGATTATTCTTGCCAACCCTGCGCAAGGCCTGAAGGATCCTGCCCGGTAAAGCTCCAATATAAGTCCGTCTGTGACCCCGGATCTCAGCCTCATCTCGCACCCCTCCCAGGGAAATATGAATGAATTCCCGGTCAAGTGAGCGGGCGATAGATCTGCCCAGGGATGTTTTCCCGACTCCTGGAGGACCCACAAAACAGAGAATCACTCCCTCCCGGATCCGGCGGATATCATCCTGATAATTATCCTCTTCAAATTCCTTTTCCCGTTCCTTGCGCAGTTTCCGCACGGCCAGGAATTCAAGAATCCTTTCCTTGACATCTTCCAACCCATAATGGTCTTCATCCAATATCTGCCGGGCCCGGGAAATATCCAGATTATCCTCTGTCATATCTGCCCAGGGAAGGGACACCATCCAATCCAGATAAGTGCGGATTACTCCGTACTCCGCTGCAGCGGAGGGCAGATGCGACAAACGGTCCAATTCTCTTTTGGCTTGTTTATCTGCTTCTTCCGGCATTCCCGCTTCATCTATCTGACGCCGGAACTCATCGATTTCTGCAGCCTGATCCTCATCCTCACCTAATTCAGAACGGATCGCTTTTATCTGTTCTCTAAGGAAATAATCCCGCTGTACCTTTTCAATCTCCGAGCGGGCTTGCTTCTGGATCCTCTGGCCAATTTCCAGCATTTCCAGTTCCCTGGTTAGGAAGTTGACCAATTTACGCAGTTTATCCGAGACAGAATCCAGCTCAAGCAGTTCCTGGGCTTCGGCCAATTCCAGGCGTTGGAAATTTGCGACTGTGTAAACCACCTGGAGAGGGTCATCCAGGGTCATTACAGCGTCCACCAGTTCCCGGGGAACTGAGGGTACGAGGTTTGTGATCTCCGAAAACTGATCCCGGGCCTGCCTGGTTAAGGCGTCAATTTCCAGGTTTCGTTCCACTTTCACCGGAGAAAGTTTGATCTTGGCTTTTAGGTAGGGTTCTTCCTGAACAAATTTCTGAACTTGAAAACGGGTAATCCCCTGCACTAACAGACGGATCGTGCCATCCGGAGCTCGAAACAGGCGGTGGACAGATGCTACAGTCCCCACCTGGTACAGATCATCCGGGCCGGGCAGTTCGTTCTGGGGATCCTTTGAAGTTACTAATCCGATCAGCCGGTCATCCGCCGAGAGCACATCATCCACCAGGCGGATCGATCTGGGCTGACCAATAGATAAAGGCACTGCTGTTTCAGGGTAGACAACCAGACCCCGCAAAGGAAGTATAGGAAGTTCAGAGGGAATGCGGCCGATCAATTCCGCCTGGTTTACTTCCTCCTTATCATCAATATCATCAAAATTGGAAATCACCGATCCCAGGAAGATATCATCCAGAGAGAGATCCTCGCGGCTGGCCCATTCCAATAATTCTAATAGCTCTGTACTCCATCGTGATACCGGCATTACTTCTAACCTGTCCTTATATCTACTTATCCTGAGAGGATAATCATTATTTATCCTCCCCAGAGGATTATCCCTGCAAATAATTTTAACACAGGGAGGGCTGATTTCAGCTCAAGCAGACGATTATATAGGAGATTAACACTTCATTCCAAAACAGAATTCAATCAGTTTCTTGAACAACTGAGAGGGTCCATATGCGAGTCATTCTTATGGGAATCTTTGATAAAACAGCTTGCCTATCAGTGATCTTGGCCTATAATCTGTTTGACATTACTAAAATAATTTTAAAGATAAAAATCAGGAGATAATATGTTTTCCAAGAAAATGCAAGAAGCCCTGAACGATCAGATCCATCATGAAATGGAATCTGCCTATATCTATCTAGCCATGGCAGCTTATTTTGCCGAAGAGAATTATCCCGGGTTTACTCACTGGATGAAAATGCAATTTGATGAGGAAATGATCCACGCCTTTAAGTTCTATGACTACATTCACAGCAGGGGAGCCAAGGTTGTCCTGCAGGCGATCACACAGCCCCCGGCGGAATTCGATTCACCCCTATCGGCATTTGAAACTGCCCTTGGCCATGAACAGAAGATCAGCGCAGATATTCACAACCTCTATGCCCTGGCCTTGGAAGAGAAGGATTATCCCAGCCTGTCATTCCTGCAGTGGTTTATCGATGAGCAGGTGGAAGAAGAAGAACATGTCGGCGGCGTTGTTGAGGATATCAAACGCGTTAGCGGTTCTGACCAAGGTTTGCTGATGCTCGACCGTGAGTTAGGCCAACGTCTGCCGCCCTCACCGGAAGAAGAGTAATTAAATCATTAAAGTCATAAGTAATTGGACCGCAATCGCATTGATTGCGGTCTTTTTTTTAAGATGAATGTTACCTTCAATTCCTGAAGTTTTGACATATTATTTCTCGTAGAAGAGGTACGTTAATGAGCATAGAATTATTAACAAATTAAAAGGGTAAAGCGCAAATATGGAAGACACATCTTACAATCCTTTCATGATGGCCCAAAAACAATTTGATAATGCTGCTGAATTGCTTGAACTGGACCCGGCAACAAGGGACCTGTTGAGGGTTCCTTTGCGGGAATACCAGTTCAGCATCCCTGTTCGGATGGATGATGGACAGGTGAAAATATTTCGGGGTTTCAGAGTACAGCATAATGATGCCCGAGGTCCAGGAAAAGGGGGGATTCGTTTTCACCCCCAGGAAACAATCAACACTGTCAGAGCCCTATCCATGTGGATGACCTGGAAATGCGCAGTGGTGGATATTCCGCTGGGTGGAGCAAAAGGTGGAATTATTTGTGATCCCCATAACCTCAGTCTGCTGGAACAGGAAAAACTGTGCCGGGGATGGATCAGACAGCTGGCAAAGAACGTTGGCCCTTTATCTGATGTGCCCGCCCCGGACGTGATGACCAATTCCCAGCACATGCTTTGGATGCTTGATGAATACGAAACAATCCATGGCGGAAAATACCCCGGATTTATCACTGGAAAACCCGTAGGCATGGGAGGCTCACTGGGCCGAACTGAAGCAACCGGATATGGAGTGATGATCACCGTTCGCGAGGCAATGAAAGAACTGGAGATCGATCTCCAAAAAACGACTGCCAGCTTCCAGGGTTTTGGCAATGTTTCCCAACATGCTATCGAACTTTATCAGCAGATGGGCGGCACCCCTGTCTGTGTTTCCTGCTGGATCCAGAAAGAACAAAAAGCCTATTCCTTCTTTAAGAAAGACGGTTTTGACTTGAAGCAGCTGCTGGCTATCACAAACCATTTTGGAGAGATCGACAAGGCCAAAGCCCAGGATCTGGGTTTTGAACTGCTCCCCGGTGATGCCTGGCTGGAACAAGACGTGGATTTGCTGGTCCCTGCCGCTCTGGAAAATCAAATCACTGGCGAAAGCGTTAATAAAATCTCGCAGCAGGTAAAAATCATCGCCGAGGGCGCTAACGGCCCAACTACACCTGAAGCCGACCTGGTTATCAAAGAGCGCGGCATTCATGTAATCCCTGATTTCCTTGCCAATGCCGGGGGAGTCACCTGCAGTTACTTCGAACAGGTCCAGAGCAACCAGAATTATTACTGGGCCAAGGAAGAAACTCTTGGAAAACTGGATCAGAAAATGACCACCGCTTACCTTGACGTCAGTAATTTTGCCACAAAAAACAAACTTTACATGCGCGACGCTGCTTATATGATCTCTGTTGACCGTGTGGCAAAGGCCTGTAAAGCCCGGGGGTGGGTATAATCTAGAGTAATGAAAAACCAATCGGAGAGCATGCTATCTCCAAATCTAACCCCGTATATCAGAAATGCCAATAATACGGATAATATTATCCGTATTATTGGATCGGGATCAATCGGGGGAAAAGCCCAGGGATTGGTTTTCCTGCAGGACCTGTTATCTTCAAGTGATCTAATCCAGAAATATCCTCAAACCAAAGTTATTGTTCCAGATATGGTTGTGATTGGAACGGATGTATTTGATTCTTTCCTTGAGAAGAACAACCTGGTCCGATTCACAGATTCGGATCACACGGATGATCAGATTGCCCATGCTTTCCAGCAAGCTGACCTTCCATTCTTTGTTCTTGGTGACCTGCGCTCGTTGGTGGAGGAGATCCAAAATCCAATTGCTGTCCGGTCTTCCAGTTTGCTGGAAGACGCCACTTATGAACCTTTTGCGGGAATCTATTCCACCAAAATGATTCCCAACGAGCAGTTCGACCCGGATTTCCGGTTCCGGAAATTGTCCGAGGCAATCAAATTCGTGTATGCCTCAACTTTCTTCAAGGCCGCCAAGAGTTACCGGAATGCTACTGGACACGACCACAGGGAAGAGAAAATGGCCCTGATCATTCAACGTGTTCACGGGGCTCGACACCATGTGCGCTTCTATCCTGATCTTTCCGGAGTTGCCCGGTCTTATAATTTCTATCCTGTCGGCAAAGCCAAACCGGAGGACGGCGTGGTCAGTCTGGCCCTTGGTTTGGGTAAAACGATCGTAGATGGCGGTCGATCCTGGACCTACTCACCTGCCCATCCAAGGATCGCTCCACCCTACGGATCCATTAACGAACTCCTTAAAAATAGCCAGACTGAATTCTGGGCAGTGAATATGGGCGCCCCGTTGATCTATGACCCTATCCAGGAAACCGAATATCTAATTAAGGGAGATCTATCTACTGCAGAAAGGGATGGAACCCTGAAAGAATTATGCTCCACATATGATCCCCAGGGAGATCGGCTGCAGATTGGCATGGCCAATCCTGGACCCCGGGTGTTAAATTTCGCTCCCCTGCTCCAGCTCAAGAAATACTCTCTGAACAAGTTAGTGAAGGAGCTGGTAAGGATCTGTGAGGAACAGCTGGAAAATCCGGTTGAGATTGAATTTGCAATGACTTTCTCTCCCCCCTCCCTGGGGCTGCTGCAAGTCCGCTCGATGGTTGTTTCATCAGACGAGGTTGAGGTCTCTGAGCAGGACCTGGGCGATCCTAATGCCCTGGCTGCCTCAGAGAAAGCCCTGGGCAATGGTCTGGTAGAGAATATTAAGGATATCGTTTACGTGATCCCGGAAAATTTTGAGCTGGAAAAAACTCGGGAAATGGCTGAGGAACTGGACCAGATCAACGGGGAACTGGTGAGGAAGGGATCACCATACTTATTAATTATATTCGGCCGGTTGGGCAGTTCCGATCCCTGGTTGGGAATCCCTGTAAATTGGGGGCAGATTTCCGGTTCCCGGGTGATCATAGAAACATACCAGGAAGGGCTCAACGCTGATATGAGCCAGGGCTCCCACTTTTTCCATAATCTGACCAGCCTCGGTGTCAGCTATATCTCCCTACCCAGAGCAGGGAAATATCAACTCGATTGGTCCTGGCTGAGTGAACAGAAAGAAATCCAGAAAACAAAATATCTCAGGCATATAGAGCTAAAATCCCCATTAGGGATTAAAATAGATGGGAAAGCTGGAAGAGCAATCATATTAAAATCCCGGGGTAAAAATGGCTAAAAATAGTAGAAAACCGCTAAACAGGCTGGTTGAAGAACTGAAGGAACGGGCAAAAGAGCTTAATTGCCTTTATGCCGTTCAGGAAGCGCTTTCAAAACCAGGCATTAATACTGATGACGCATTAACAAAGATCATCGAAGTGATCGCCTCCGGTTGGCAGTTCCCTGAAATCTGCGTATCCCGGATCCGCATCGGGAAAAAAGTATATCAATCATCGGGTTTCCAGGAAACAAAATGGTCTTTGCATTCCGATATCATTGTGCAGGATCAAAAATGCGGCAAGATCAGTATTTTCTACACTGAGGAAAAACCAGAGGAAGATGAAGGTCCTTTCCTGCTGGAAGAGCGCAGATTAATCAATACTATTGCTGACCAGGTAGGCAATTTCCTGCTTCACAAGCGGCTCCAGGATGTATTTGAAAAACAATCTAAACCAGGAATGGAACCCGATGCGGGCTGGCGTGTTGTCCTTGGCCTTCTGAAAAAAACGGATCCAGACCTGCTTTTGACAATCGCCAGGAAATTAGCCCATTATCTTTGCGGCCACGGTATCAAAGAAGCAGAAGGTTTGTGGGCCTTGTTCAGCTCAGCTTACCAGGAAGACAGAGAGATCATTGAAACCAATTTTCCCTCCCAATTCAAGACCAATCAGGATACCATCGGGTCCCTGGATACGGTTTTTAACCTGGCCGGAAAATATCTGGACGAAGAGGAAATCCTCTCTAATATTCAACAATGGATCCGGGAAGATCAATCAGGATTCCTCGTAAACACCCTTGTTCGGCCCAATTGCTCCATCACTGATATGTTTGGCGCCCTGGACAGATTCAAGCACCTCTCCACGCAGGGTCTAAAATTATCTGCCGCAAGAAAACAAAGTGTCCAGATGGCTCTGATCCGGCGGCTGTTAAGCGAACAGAACCGTTATATCAAAACCGCAAAAAAACAAATCGAGATCGAAGATTTTTATGATCTTTCGACCCGTGTGATCTATCAATCAAACAGTTTCGGAAAATTGGGAGGGAAAGGGGCAGGCATTTTCCTGGCAATGCAGGTGATGCAAAAAGCATTAAAGAATCAGGAAGTCCTTAATTCAGTCAAGACACCCAAGACCTGGTATATCGTATCAGATACCCTATTCTCTTTTATTGAACGGAACAGCCTGCAAGAGATCATCGAACACAAATACCTCAATGTTGGAGAGATTCGCCAGGAATATCCCTACATTATCCATGTATTTAAGAATGCTCTCCTGCCACCAGATATCGTCAAGGGATTATCAGTAGCATTGGATGATTTTGGAGATGTACCCCTGATCGTTCGCAGTTCCAGTTTGCTGGAAGACCAGGTAGGGATGTCTTTCGCTGGCAAATATAAAAGTCTTTTTGTGGCAAACCAGGGAAGCAAGGAAGAACGGCTTAGCAGCCTGATCGATGCCGTCAACGAAGTATATGCATCACTTTTCGGCCCAGACCCGATTGAATACCGTCATGAACACGGGCTGATCGACCACCATGAAGAAATGGGCATCCTGATCCAGGAAGTGGTCGGGAAGCGGGTAGGCCCATATTATTTCCCCGCCTATGCAGGAGTCGCTTTCAGCCAGAATGAGTTCCGCTGGTCCAGCAGGATCCACAAAGAAGATGGATTGGTCAGGATCGTTCCCGGACTTGGCACCCGGGCCGTTGATCGATTAAGTGATGATTACCCCATATTGGCGGCGCCAGGCCAGCCTGGTTTGCGAGTAAACACATCCCTGGATGAGATCGTTCGATATTCTCCCCACATGATAGATGTGATCAACCTGGAAAAAGGAAGATTCGAAACCATTGATATCGACAAACTGCTTAAAGAATACGGTTCGGACTATCCAAAAATCAAACAGTTGGTTTCGATAATCACCGAGGATCAAGCTCGGATCCCAACTGGACTTGGACCAGATTTCGAAAACGACAAACTGGCATTCACCTTTGACGGTTTATTCTCGCAGAGCCCATTTTTAGCGTTATTAAGGACAGTCCTGGATGAACTCCAGGAACAGCTCGAGCATCCCATTGATATCGAGTTCGCCTGCGACGGGGAAGATTTTTACCTCTTGCAATGCCGCTCCCAGAGCTACGGAAGCGATATCATCCCGGCAGAAATCCCGACTGACATTCCGAAAGATAAGATCATTTTCACAGCCAATCGCTATGTAACCAATGGAACGATTTCTAATATCAACCATATTGTGTATGTGGATCCGGAAGCTTACAGCCAGATCTCAAGCCGGGAAGAATTGCTAGATGTCGGCCGGGCCATTGGCAGGATCAACGGCACCCTCTCTAAAAGGAAATTCGTCTTGATGGGTCCGGGACGCTGGGGGAGCAGGGGAGATATTAAACTGGGAGTAAATGTCACCTATTCCGATATCAACAACACTGCAGCCCTGATCGAGGTTGCCCGGAAACAAGGAGACTATATTCCCGACCTGTCCTTTGGAACCCACTTCTTCCAGGACCTGGTTGAATCCGCGATCCGCTATCTACCTCTATATCCTGATGATCAAGGTATTTTATTCAATCAAAAATACCTTCTGGAATCCAGGAATATATTTTCAGCACTAGTGCCAGATTTTTCCCACCTGGAGAAGATCATCCATGTGATCGATGTTAAAAGCACTTCCAATGGATCCGTCCTTCAGGTTTTGATGAATGCGGATTCCAACCTGGCAGTTGGTTTATTGACGAAAGAAGAAGATCTAACGGATGGACTAACCAGTCAGCAAACCCGCCTTCAGGCCCGAGCCAAGGAAGATCATTGGCGCTGGCGGTTTCAGACCGCAGAATCAATCGCTTCCCAAATCGATCCAAAGAGATTTGGTGTTAAAGGGATCTATTTATTTGGCAGCACAAAAAATGCCACCGCTGGACCTCAGAGTGACATAGACCTGCTGATCCATTTTGATGGAAATAAAAAACAGCGCGAGGACCTGCTGGCCTGGCTGGAAGGCTGGAGTTTAAGTCTTAGTGAGATCAACCTGCGAAGAACTGGGTATAAAACCGACGGCCTGCTGAATATAAATTTGATCACAGACGAAGATATAGAAAAACGCACCAGCTATGCGGTGAAGATCGGCGCGGTAACAGATGGCGCTTTCCCTCTCCCTTTGGGGATCAGTTTAAAACAGGAATAAATAGAGACACTACCTAGCAATGATCGAGGGACTGAGTCCTTTCGACAACTAAGGGACTGAGTCCTTCTAAGAGGACTCAGTCCCTTTATTTATCAGATCAGTTCCCGGGTTGCATGATCGGGTTCTGCAGGGTCGAACTTCACCAGAGCCAGCTCATCCCCATCGTGCGCCGCGGAAAGGGCTATTGTCTCACCCATCTGTTCCATCCAGGCTCCTGTGATCCTGGCGGATTCATGCACATGACCATGCAGGGTGATCAAGGGTTGGCGCTTCAGGATAAAATCCTTCACCGCAATACTGCCGACATGGACATCTAATGGCACGTGGTCGACCATCTTCCCTTCCAGGGCAGCCCTATCCAGGGCTGTTTGGTAGGGTGGTGTATGGAACAGAAAGATGGATTTTGACAGATCCTTCCTCCCTGACAATTCTTCGAGGTCCTTTTTAATTGTTGCATGTTCAATGAGGTTTTTCGGCTCATCAACAGAATGCCAACCGTCCTCTGGTGGTATGCAGCCGGGGTCTACGAAGCGAGAGATATCATAACGCTCCCAATCTTTGTTGAAAAACGGGGTCGGCGGGACATAAGCATATCCAAAGACCGTATAGGAGCCAAACTCGACAGACTGGCCGTGGACATATTCCCAGATCCCTTCATCCACCATCCAGCGGATCAAATCCTCCTGGCTGATCTTGCTGTCATCATTGCCCGGGATCAAGAACACCCGGGGATACTTCCGACCCAGACTTTCCTTTAATTGGAGAAATCCCTTCGCCAGAAAATCATCCAGAAAATCACCCTCTCCCTGGGCAGCAAAGTGAGGGAAAAGGTCCCCACCCAGAAATACCGCCGCGGGTTTTTCTTCCCTGATGCGGGTGAATAAGGATTCATATCGGCTGATCTGTCCGTGCAGGTCGGACACAAAAAAACAATTCATTGAGTTTTATTCCACTGATGTTTATTATCTCTCTAATAGCATATCACGGGTTCATGGCCTGGCAGGGTTGTTTAAATAAAAACACCCCTACTCAGGGGTGATAAGGCGCCCTCGGCAGGAATCGAACCTGCAACCGTCGGATTAGAAGTCCGGTGCTCTGTCCATTGAGCTACGAGGGCAAATATCTCTACCGGCTGTTATCCCTGTGGCGCCGGGCGAATCCCTTTATAAACCCGCTGGCCGGATATGGTTTGGAGGATCTTGTGGGGTGACTGATCCAACAATTCCGCCAAATCATTGGGAGACAGGGGTTGATTACCGTTGGAGAGGAAGGTCCTGAACAGAGATTCTGTCAAGGTGGTATGCTCGGTGATAAACTGCTCCTGTTTGGCGCAGTGGGAGATCAATGTGTGCTGCAGACCATCCACAACCTGCACTTCTGCAGTTTCCGGACCGATCCAATCTACCTGCTTGTCGCCTGCCAGATCAGCATACATTTCCTGATGTTCTTCACACAAACAACTGCGCAGGTTAACCCGCCAGGAGCGGTCCTGCTCTTTCCACCAGGCAAAATCAATTTGAAACGGTGTGGAAACCGTAGGTTTAATCAAACTCGAAAGTTTTGGTTTTGACACCGAAATACTCCTTCCTCCAAATCAAATTGATCTATTTACTTTCTGAATCATCAAATCTAAAATGCAAATCGCCAACATGGACAAACCAGGGACGGGTTTCCAACAGCGAAAACAGAGGTCCTGGAGGGCAGCGTCTAACTGTGTTCACGGCAGCGTATAACTCTGTAACATGAACATGTCCTTGTGGGTTAAGTTTTGTCAGTTCACGCACAATATCGACAACAACTTGCTCAAATGGCGGAGGATCATCCTGAGACCTCAACCAAACCTGGTCTACCGGCTCAATATCCGGAATCGCGATTGCCATTCTGGCATTATAGTCCGAGCCAATGATCTGCTTCAACGTCGCAAAGACCAGCTCTCCATCCGAACCTACCAGGATAGTGCGCATCCATTCCTTGGTTGAGCGGGAGCGCTTGGTTTCGACGATCACTTCTCCAGGCTCTTTACCGGGTTTGATATTAACG
>JAGHAU010000120.1 GCA_021161345.1 Anaerolineales bacterium
ATTACGAATGTAGTGATTTCTTCCAGATAATCTTCAAGAGATTCCCCGTCATAAAGGCTGATGTTGCCCACCAGGTCCATGGCGTGGGATGGGTGAGCATGAGCGTCAACAAAACCCGGCAGGACCATTTTGTAGTTCAAATCGATGATCTGTGAATCTGGAATGATATATGGGTCCGCTCCTGAATTTGGTCCAACGTACTCGATCAGACCATCCCGGATCACAATAGCTTCCGCCCAGGGTTGATCCTGATGGACAGTGTAAATTGACCCATTTCTGAGAATTAATGTAGATTTTGGATTATTCATGAGATCACCCTTTTTCCTAGAGGGGGAATTATTTCCACCCTTTCTGAAGAGAGAAATCATTTGCATATTCAGACCATAGTGCATCCTAACAAATGACGAAATAATCATACCATGAAATTTCTGTATCTTCAATAAAAAGCGATATTTATATCCGAAAGTAAAAAAAAAACACAAAAGCATTGACATTTCGGTAACTGTGCGATATCCTCATAACTGTATTGTCATATTTCGTGAAACCTTCTAAATGAGGCGAGCCCTATGTACGAGCCTGATGATTTTGATTGGCAGATCATATCTTTGCTTAATGAGGATGGGCGCATGCCCAGCGCTGAAATAGCCAGGATACTGGGAGATGTCTCTGCCCGGACGGTTACCAATCGTATCAATGCCTTGACTGAACACGGCATTATCAATGTCAGGGCTGTCGTTAATCCCGAGATGGTTGGTTATGGGGTGATGGCAGACGTATTTGTTGAGGTGGAACCTGGACAGGTCCGGGAAGTGGCCGAGATTGCCGCCAAATTTCCCCAGGTCAGTTATGTTGCCTGCTCAACCGGAGAGTGTGATGTCAGCATTTCTCTCCGGGTGCGGAGCATTGAGGAATTATTTGATTTTGTGACTGAAAAACTAGGAAAGATCCCTGGTGTCCGACGAACTCAGTCTTTTTTACTTCCAGTAAAGATCAAAGACCTGGATACCTGGCTTCCACCGGGTGTTGAGGAAAAAAAAGTTTCCCTCGAGCAGGCATAAGCAAAGATATCTAATGGGAGAAGGAGGATTTATGACAGGTATTTGCAGGTAATCTTGCTGAAGGTGCTCTGAACGAAATTGGTTCAGGTAATTATTGGTTGATCAGTTCCCCGTCAATGATTTGAGATAACTGAACTATTTTTTAACTGTGAATGAAAACAGAAAGTTTGACCAAATCAACTCACTAGGAGGAAAAGATGGCACAGCTAGGACGATATAGATTGTTAACCGTGTTGATCACGATATTTATTGTGACAGCATTTGTGGTCGGGTGTGCCCCTCAGGAGGCCCCACCCGAGCAGCCTGATGTGGAAGATACAACCACAGATGATACTACGGATGACACGACCACAGACGATACAGTTGCGAAGACCAGTATCATAATTCTTATTCCCGATAATCCAGCGGAATTCCACGGATATGGCGCGGGTACGGGTTTTGAAGAAGCAATAAGTGAGATGGTGATGCTTTCTGTATCAGAAATTGATGACCTGGGTAATTACTTCCCAGAATTGGCTACTGAAATACCCACCGTCGAAAACGGCGGCGTGGTCATGGATGAGGAGACCTGGGAGACGGTCGTTACCTGGCATCTTCGCGAGGATGTCTACTGGGAAGATGGTGAGCAGGTTACCGCCGATGACGTGATCTTCACCTGGGATGCATTTCTAGCCGCGGAAATCTGGTCGTCAGCAACAGATGCAACCGAATATGTAAAGAAAATAGATGATTTCACAATCGAAGTGAAATACTATTATCCGAATCCTGAGTACGCAATTCACTTTGGTGGAGAAGATTTCCCCATTTTTGCTGAACATTTCTGTGATGCCGATCAGGGATACTATGAGTGGGATTGCAATCGCCAGCCGTTGAGCGACGGCCCTTATATCCTTCAAGAATGGGTTGCAGATGACCACCTGACCTTTGTTCGTAATGAGAATTATTACGAAGAGGGTAAACCTTACATCGACGAAGTTATTTTCAGGATCGTTCCCCAAGAATCTGTCAAGAGAGCGATGATGGATGAAGGTGACGCCGATGTGCACTACTGGCCAGCTGAGAATAACGCACTTTCCTACATGGAAGAAGGCAATGGTACAAAATTCGCAATATCGCCAACTGAGCGCTGGGTAATGAAAATATTCCCCAATCTTAAGGCGAGAGGCGATACACCAGGCGAAGAAACGATACCACATCCAATCCTAGCAGATAAGCGTGTTCGTAAGGCTCTGCGAATGGCGATTGATGTCGATACCATTATCAATGATATCTTCCTTGGATTCGGCGAACCCGTCTGGTCTGAATTCTTCCGACCTCCATTTGAAGACAGCTGTGGCATCCCCAGGCCAGCATTTGACATGGAAGCAGCAAAGGCTTTGATCAAGGAAGCCGGCTGGGAAGACACAGATGGTGATGGAGTTAATGAATGCCATGGCTGCCTGTATGCTGAAGAAGGCGACTTAATGACCATGGAATTCATGATCTATGCTGAATACGGCGAAACCCTGGAATTTGCACACCAATTCATCGCTGAGGCCTGGGCCGCTCTCGGTATCGAGACAAAGCTATCAATCGTTGAAGGCGCTGTCTTGTGGGCCCAAGTAGAGGATGGCGGAATCGAGTTGGCTGGCAATTTCGATATCAATATGTGGGACAACGGCTATGGAGGTGTTGATCCAACAAGCTACCTCTGGGATTACTATTACTATGCCTCGGATAGCGAATGGAACCTGGCCAACTGGACAGGTGAGGAAGCTGAAACCGTTGCTGCATTGGTAGATGAGCTCTATTCAACGGATGAAGAATATCGCATGGAAGTCTTCTGTGATATTGCCTGGATCCTTGAAGAAGAACTGCCGGCAATTGAGCTTTTCTCAACACTCGAGATGTTTGGTCTTTCCGACCGGATGCAGGGTGTCAAACCCACAGCATTTGACATCTTGACCTGGAACGTCGCAGACTGGACAGTCTCTGAGTAGGTAAATAAAAATGTATGCTTAGATTAGATGAGTGAGTGGGAGGGGTTCGATGGTTGAATCCCTCTCCTTTTCAATCCTAGAAAGGTGTGATTATGGGACAATACATCGTTCGGCGTTTACTTCAAGCCATCCCAATGCTATTACTGGTCAGCATTCTTCTGTTTGCACTGGTAAATGTAGCACCAGGTGGGCCTCTGTCCCAATTTAGCCGTTCGAGACGGATGACTGCCGAAAGAGCAGAATCACTCAAGCGGCAATTCGGTCTGGATAAGCCCCTGACAGTTCAATATATTGTCTGGTTGGCCGGGAACGACTGGATGGCTATCGATACGGATGGCAATGGCATCACAGATAGTTATGGAACCCGCAAAGGTGTTTTACGGGGAGATTTTGGTTTCTCCTATCAGAATCGCGAACCTGTCCTGCCACAGATCATGGATCGGCTGCCCAATACCGTATATTTGATGGGTCTCACTCTGATCGTGGTGGCGATAATCGCCATTCCAATTGGTATCATCTCTGCCGTTAAACAGTATTCCGCTTTTGATATCACTGTTACGACTTTGTCTTTTATGGGTCAAGCTATACCTGAATTCTGGCTGGGTTTGATCCTGATCTTGATATTTTATGTGGGCTTGGACAATCCCGTCACGGGAAAATCTCTTCTTCCGGGGGGAGGAATGTATACCATTGGAGCAGAGTTTTCCCTTATAGATCGAATAAGACACTTGATCCTGCCTGTCTCCATGGGGGTAGTGGGCTGGGTGGCCTGGTGGTCGCGATTCCTGCGTTCTAGCATGCTGGAGGTCATTAACCAGGACTATATCCGGACAGCCCGGGCCAAAGGACAGAACGAAAGAAAAGTCCTCTACCGACACGCACTTAAAAATGCACTTATTCCATTAGTAACCATGATCATGATCGATTTTCCCTATGTATTCACAGGAGCAATCGTTGTTGAACAGTTATTCTCCTGGCCGGGTATGGGCCGAATGTATTATGACGCTGCCACCAGCAGGGATTATCCAATGTTAATGGGAGTTCTGATATTGGGATCGATGGTGATCATTCTCAGCAACTTGATGGCAGATATTATTTATGCTTATCTGGACCCCCGTGTCCGTTATGATTGAATGAGTTAAGACCTACTGAGGAGTTCTTTTATTCTATGCCTAGAAAAGCAGACGTAAAGAACAAAACGATGAAATCCCCAGAAACCATGTCCTCCCTGGTCTGGAGGCGGTTCCGCCGTCACCCTGGAGCTATGGCAGGTGCGATCATTCTGGCCATTCTCATATTATCTGTTTTGTTGGCTGGCTTGTCTCCTTTCGATCCTGAGATATCAGACATAAAGAACAGGTTCCAACCCCCTTCAGGGAACCATCTGTTTGGAACAGACGGCCTGGGCAGGGATGTTTTAGTTAGAATCCTTTATGGAGGGCGGGTCTCTTTATCGGTTGGGTTTTTGGTTGTGGGGATCTCACTCGCCATCGGGGTGCCGATCGGTTCCGCTGCAGGTTATTTTGGTGGTTGGGTGGATAATGTCTTGAGCAAAGTCATCGATGCAACCATGTCCCTTCCGGCTTTGATGTTTATGATCCTCTTGTCCGCGATCCTGCGTGAAATCGATGCGCCCTTTCTAAAAAGTAATTCCACCCTAACCATTTCGCTGGTATTGGGGGTTTTGTCCTGGCCGACTGCCGCCAGGTTGGTTCGCGCTATATTCTTTACTTTCCGGGAAATGGAATATGTCACTGCAGCCAAAGCACTGGGAGCGTCAAATTTGCGAATTATCATCAGTGAGATCCTTCCCAATGGGCTGGGCCCAATCATCGTTGAATCTACTCTCGGGATCGGTTATGCCATCATGGAAGAGTCAACCTTATCTTTTCTGGGTTTTGGGATCATGCCGCCCACACCAAGTTGGGGAAATATGTTAGATAAAGCCCAGGAGCACCTTTCCCAGTATCCCTGGTTGGCAATCTTCCCTGGATTAATGATCTTCCTGGCCATCATCTCTATCAATTTTATTGGAGATGGAATGAGGGATGCGCTAGATCCCTACAAGATCCTGGCTCAAATTGATGAATAGTAGAAATATTGTCATTAAACCTGGTCTCGGAGGGAAATTCATTGACTGAACATTCTGATCAGTTCTTACTGAAAATAAGGGGATTGAAGACCTATTTCTATACAGAAGATGGTGTTGTGAAGGCGGTTGATGGTGTTGATTTTAACGTCAATAGAGGGGAAATCCTTGGTTTGGTGGGTGAATCTGGCTGCGGAAAAAGTGTAACCGCTTTATCGATCATGCAGTTGATTAGAAAACCTGGCAAAATTGTCGAGGGTAAAATTAGCTTTGGCTCGGTCAATTTACGGGAATTACCTTTGGAAGATATCCAGGAAATTCGTGGCAACAGGATCTCAATGATCTTCCAGCAGCCCCAAACCAGTCTGAATCCGGTGATAACGGTTGGTGATCAACTGGCTGAAGTGTTCGAAATCCACGCAGATCTGAATAATGAGGAAATGCGGGAAAAATCCGTGGAACTTCTGCGAACGGTAGGAATCGCGGATCCGGAACAAAAAGCCCTCGCCTATCCCCACGAAATGTCTGGCGGACAGGCTCAGCGAGTAATGATCGCCATGGGGTTGGCAATGCGTCCTGAACTGCTGATTGCAGATGAGCCAACAACAGCATTGGATGTCACAATTCAGGCCCAGATACTGGATTTGATGCGTGACCTGCGAAATGAATTGGGGACCGCAGTGATCCTGATCACGCATGACCTTGGTGTGATTGCGGAAATGGCTGATTGGGTAGCTGTGATGTATGCCGGTCAGATCGTGGAACAAGCGGGTGTTGTTCCACTCTTTGATAAACCCCTTCATCCTTATACGAGGGGTTTGATCAATTCTATACCCGTCCTGGGTGAGACCAAGCATCGCCTGGCAGATATTGACGGCGTTGTACCCAATTTGGTTGATTTACCCAAAGGCTGTAATTTCGCTCCTCGCTGCAAAGCCCGAAAAAAATATGGATTATCAATCTGTGAAGAAATCAATCCAGACTTGAAGGAAATCATGCCAAATCATTCTGTCAGATGCTGGCTTTACCAAGATGCTGAGGACCACAAAGCACCCTTAAAACCGTAATTTATTTACTCGATACATTATGTAAGTTGACTAAAAGTAAATCATATGACACAAGACAAAGCTGAAAATCAGAATGGGGAATTGGTTGTTGTCAAAGATCTGGTTAAATATTTCCCAGTCCGCGGAGGTGTACTACGAAAGATCGTCAACTGGGTCCAGGCGGTTGATGGGATAAGTTTTTCTATTCGTAAAGGTGAAACTTTGGGTTTGGTCGGAGAATCAGGGTGCGGAAAATCCACCACTGGCAGGACCATACTCCATTTGCTCGATCCCACCAGTGGAACGGTCGTATTTAATGATCAGAATGTTTTTGAGCTTCAGAGACAGGAAATGAAGGTGCTCAGGCGCGATATGCAGATTATCTTTCAGGATCCCTATGCGTCCTTAAATCCTCGCCGACCGATCGGCGAATCGATCAAAGCGGGGCTGAATATCCATCAGGTCGGAACACCGACAGAAAGAACAGAAATGGTACTGGATATCCTCCATAAGGTTGGCCTTGAGGATTATCATTATCACCGCTACCCCCATGAATTCTCTGGTGGCCAACGTCAGAGAATAGGAATAGCCAGGGCAATAGCGCTTAAGCCGAAATTCATCGTCTGCGATGAACCTGTTTCTGCATTGGATGTATCTATCCAATCCCAGGTGTTGAATTTGTTGCAGGATCTGCAGGATGAGTTTGGGCTGACTTATTTATTCATTGCCCATAATCTTTCGGTGGTTGAGCATATCTCAGACAGAGTAGCCGTAATGTACCTGGGAAAAATAATTGAACTTGCTTCCCGTGACGATCTGTATTCAAATCCACTTCATCCTTATACCAAGGCGTTGATGTCCGCAATACCCATACCCAAACCCAGCCTCAGAAGAACAAGAACCATCTTAAAGGGTGAAGTACCCAGCCCTCTGGATCCGCCATCCGGCTGCCGATTCCATCCTCGCTGTCCGATTGCAACTGAGCAATGTTCAGTTGAAGAACCGGAATTCGTGGAAGTTATGAAGGATCATTATGTAGCTTGTTTAGGTGTTGGCCCGCAAAATGTCCGTATATAAGATCGATATGAAGATAATTTGATTTCAAAATTACATCAAGAAATTTATTTAGGAGATATTGATGCCTATCCCAAAAGAAATCCTATATTTGACCGAAGCTGACGTCCAAAAGACCATTAGCTATGCTGAAGCAGTTGATCTGGCAGAACAAGGCATTGTTGCTGATGGAGCTGGCAAGGTCAACGGGAATAAATATTATATGAATGTGGGGGAAGAAGGATTTATAAAGCCATTCTCCGGTTATATTGAGGGAGAATCGCTGGCATTTGTAAAAACCTTCAGCTACTTTCCTATCAATCCAATAAAATACAATAGACCAACCACATCGTCGATGGTGATCTTGTTAGATGCGGAAACTGGATTACCGGCCTGTTTTATGGAAGCCGGCTGGGTTACGGGTATGAAGACTGCTGCTTCTACTACAGTTACTTCAACATATCTTGCCCGACCGGATTCTGATGTTGTCACCATATTTGGAGCCGGCACGCTAGGACGTCTCCATTTAATGGCACTTGCTGAGCGATTTTCTCTTAAGCAGGCTTATTATGTTGACATCAATCCTGCAGCAGCAGAATCCTGTGCTGAGGAGTTAGAACCCGTGCTGGGATTTTCTGTCAAGGCAGTACCTATCGATGAAAGGGAATCGGCAGTCAGGGAGTCAGATATCATTTTTACAGTTACAACTGGCGGCCAAGAACTGGTTCAAAAACCCTGGATTAAACCGGGAGTATTTATTGCCCGATTGGGATCCTATCAGGAAGTTAGTCATGATGTGATCCTTGAAGCTGATAAGGTTATTGTGGATTCCTGGAAATATGTCAGTCCACGCATTCCAGAGATCATAGATCTTAAAGAACAAGGGAAATTTGATTTTTAAGATGTTTATGCAGAGTGGCCAGATATAGTAGGAGGGAGGACACCCGGCCGTGAAACTGCAGATGAGGTCATAATTTACATTGCGCTGGGGATTGGGGGAGAATATGCCGCCATTTTGCCAGAAGTGTATCGGAAAGCAAAAGAAATGGGACTGGGACAGGACCTTCCCTGTTCCCACTAGATTGACGAGTTAAAACAAAAAACATCAGATTAGTAGGAGATCAATATGAGTATGCAAGGACCAAAAACCAAAAAGTTATTCAAGAAAGCTCTGGAAGTCATGCCTTATGGAGTGAATTCAAATTTTCGTTACTGGGGTGATGATGATACCCTGGTCGTTTCTCGCGGAGAGGGTGCTTATGTTTGGGATGCTGATGATAAGCGCTATATCGATTACCGCCTTGGCTTTGGTCCGATTCTTCTCGGCCATGGTTACCCGGAAGTTGTTAAGAAAGTTCAGGATGCAATTGCTGGCGGATCTGTCTTT
The DNA here is from genome assembly GCA_021161345.1 of Anaerolineales bacterium. GTDB lineage: Bacteria > Chloroflexota > Anaerolineae > Anaerolineales > UBA11858 > B10-G9. The sequence continues at coordinate 8,613 of JAGHAU010000120.1, forward strand.
GCCTGGACCACCCCTTATGAGATCGAACTATGTGAACGAATCGTTAAGATGTGCAATGTGGATAAAGTCCGCTTGACTAACACAGGGACAGAAGCAACCATGCATGCCTTGCGCATTGCCCGGGCATATACAGGAAGGGAGAAATTTATCAAATTTGAAGGCCAATATCACGGCATGCTGGATTATTTTATGTTCAGCACCGCATCCGCTAACCCAAAATCTCTGGGTTCAAAACGCAGTCCAATAAATTCGGTAGCCACTTCGGGTATACCTAAAGGG
>JAGHAU010000004.1 GCA_021161345.1 Anaerolineales bacterium
CCCATATGGACAGGAACACGGATGGTTCGGCCTTGATCGGCTATAGCCCGGGTAATTGCCTGGCGGATCCACCAGGTTGCATATGTGCTGAATTTGTACCCGCGGTCGCGTTCGAATTTTAGGGCAGCTCGCATCATGCCTATATTCCCTTCCTGGATCAAATCCAGGAAAGAAACACCACGGCCAACATATTTCTTTGCGATACTGATCACGAGTCGGGAGTTAGCCTGGATGAGGTGCTCAAAAGCTTTCCAGCCTTCATCAACGATCGTGCTGAGGTTCTCCCTCTGTTCGAGAGTGAGTTCTTCTTCTGCAAGCCTTACCTGAGCCTTCCGACCATTTTCGATCAAGCTGGTCAGATTTTGTTCCTCATCTCTTGTTAGAAGGGGAACTTTCCCTGCCTGTTTGATATAAAGGCCAACAGTATCGTTGGTGCTGATGTTTTCCAGCGGATCATCCTCATCAAAGATGTCCCTATCATGATCCTCAAGAGCATCTTCGTCCTCATTCTCAGTTAATTCTTCCGCTTCGTCTTCGCTTTCCACATAGGGTATATCCGCGGTCAGCAGGGCAGAAAAAGCTTCTTCTAGCTGGTCGACATTATTCTCCGCCTTGGGATAAATATCTGAAATATCATCCAGCGTAACGTAACCTTTATCACTGCCGATTTGAAGCAGATGAGCAAGCGGGTTTTCGACCTCAAGGGTTTTTTCTTTTTTGATTTCTTTCGTCATTCTTAACACTTCACCAAATACCTTTATCTTACGACATTTAAAACCCATCCACTTTCCCTCAGTGGATGGGTTTGGTGTTCAACTGGAGCTTCATTATAGCAATAGAGTTCATTTTTACAAGGGGCAATATAAAATTCAAATAATAGTTTAACAATTAGAATAGGTCAATTGGACCGCTCTTGGCTCAAAATATTGTAACTGTTGTTCAGGATCAGGCCTGGAATTGGGTTAGGGTTTATTTAAGCTTGAAATACCACTCCTGTAGCAGAGATTCTGCGGGTTTGCCGTGAATGGAGATCGACTTATCATGCAAGACTGCCGGAGCGTAATAACCCTGGGAGATAATCCCGGATATCCAGCTCTTATTTGGAGCGGTCGATAAATAGACCTGGTAAGCAAGAGCCTGTTCTGAAAATCCGGTCTCATATTCTGCTACGATCGGGGCCGGAGTGGTGAATGTTGAGATCGGATAACAGGGACCATCACTGTCAGAGGAGCAGTCGGGATTCCACCCCGATACAGATGGATACAGAACCCGCAATACAAGAAGCTTGTCGTCTGTTTTCAGCCAGGTTGACCAAAACGTGTTGACTTCTCCATCCAGTGAAAGATTAGCTGTATTGACCAGTTCTTCCAGGGTTGTGTCTGGGGTGATCACCAATCTGGGATTCCAGTTCAGGTGAACCTGGTCTACATGCTCAAAATGATCTGGAATTGAGCTCGCAGATGGAAGTGACATTGTCCAGGCGATGGTTCCGGAGAAGCGGGCATTCACATCGTTCATGATTTCAACCCAGCGCAGACCGGAATCTGCCGGAACTCCTGATGGATCTCCATTTTTCAATTTCCCGCCAGGCAAAGCTGGTGTTAGCCAATCTCCCCCGAGGATCAACATATCCGCGCCCTGGATCTGAGCTGTTTCAGCAAAATGGATCGCAAAGGCGTGGTATTGATCGAACCAGGAATTCCACCAGCTGAAATCCAGTGGTGCGTTCATCCACCAATCTGCTGGGGCATCCGGGAAATGAGGTTGGGGGTGAATCGCAACATGGAGTCCTTCGGTAAGTGCGATTCTTGTCATGGTGCTGAGATCAATCCAGAGGGGATCCTGGTTTGGATTTGGTTCGATTACAGGAGGATTTTGATGTGTAAAGCTCCAGGTGGGAGTTAATATGACCCAACTGCTGTTCAGCCCAGCTATATTCGGAATGGCCGCGGACATCTGAACCGAGTCAGCAGGTTTACTGGCGGTCATGAGTTCGATTCCGGTTATGAAATTTTCTCCCCGGGGAGTGATAGCCGGCAGTGGGGCATTCGCGGCAAAGGAAGTAGATTCCAGCCAGGCCCAATCTTCTACGGTGTCCGCAATATATTGAGGTTCCGCGCTGGGAGAAACCGCCCGGCCTTCCGGGTATGTCCCGGAGGTTGCTGCATCGTCAGCTATGCCACATTCACCTTCCCTGCAATATCTGTAAGTCAGATCTGAGAGGATATCAAAAGGAGAAAAGAGAATAAAGACCCAATGATTTGGAGCAACTTCTGTCATGGGCAGTGGCGTTGTCCATCCGTATGGATTAAATTGTATATAGACTTTTTCACCAACAGGTGTATTTTCTGGGGTCCACAGATCAAAAGTGATTGAATCCTTTGTGCCGGATTTCCATGTGAATACTTCATCAGTATTTTGAACCGGATATTCAGGAACAATAAATCTTCTCATGGAAAAAGAGCCATCTTCAGCGTGTTCCGCGTTCCAGAATCCATCCCCAAGAGTGTATTTATAACGGATCTCGGCACCCACGGGAAGGGATAGGATAATTCCGTAATGATTGTCACCTGCAAAGGTCAGATGAGGCATTCTGGATGGGATGGTGTTCATACCGCCGGGCAGGTTTCCAAAAGTATTGCCAAGCTGATACAGGTTGCCGACCAATCGGACGCTGTTTTCGGGAGTGCCGATTGGAACAGAGACTAGAAAAGTCACATCGACATATTCACGGGGAGTGATCGCTAAATTAGCCTCGGTATTCGCCTGGGAAGCAACTTCTGCTCCCTGCTGAATTTCCTGGTAAGTACCATCCGGTGCATAAACCACAAGATTATGAACTCCAGGAGGAAGGCCAGGGAGCATATAAGAGCCGGAAGCTGTAGTGAACGCCTGGACACCGCCGCCGATTACCAACATCCCGGGTACCGGTTCCCCCGTGGTTGAGTCGCTGATGATCCCTGATATTCTGCCTGGTTCGGACCAATAATAGGAAGTATCTGACCATTTACTGACAACATCCCTGATCTCGAGCTGGTTATCTGCTTTGGCCATTCTATAGCGAACCTGTTCGTCGTCCTGGGTATGTTCGATCACAGCATACTGGTTTTGCCTGGTATAGCGGTATTTGATGATCGTATGCTGGGGAACTGTTATGGTTGCCTTGTAGATCAAACCCTGATCAAGATTGGCATCTCCCAGAGCGGGTTCCATAGGATGGGCTGTTGCATTAACTCCCAGGCCAGTCACCTCATCCAGCGTGCTCAAATATATAATCTCTCCCTCTGGCGTATTGAGTGGAATCTGAACGAAGAATGTCACATCCACCATCACCTCGTCAGAGGTGTCGGTATTCAGGGTAGGAAAAATATCTCCCAACGATATACTTCCGCAGCTGCTGAGAGTAAAACTCAACAGGAAAATGAAGCTCAATAAAATCCGTTTTGGGCGGGAAATCGACATTTCAGATCTCCGTTTTAATGAGGTGAATGAGTATTTCAAGGTTGACGATCTTGCGTATAGGGATCTCAATTGTGTTTTGTTCCGTGAGGTTGATAATAAAAACTCCTTTCTCCACTGAAATGCCTTCAATATAATCCCAGGGAACTGCAACTTTTGGGAGAATGAGCTTTTCCTTGGATATCGTCACATCACCAAACGGGAGTGTTTTTCCTTTAATAAATGCCTGTGACAGTCTGGGCTGCAGTTTATTGTAGGTGTGTTTCTTGATGATCTTTTTTAATCCTTCATGGTCCTGGATGCCTGGATGTACCTGCAGAGGGCGGTAGCGTTCAGAATAAAGTATCAGGTAATTTTTTTTCCTTTTCGCCAATCGGAGGTATGATTTTTTGATCGAATAGCTGGTTATCCCCACGATCTCTTCCCATTTTAAAATGCGCTGACGTCCTGGAGGAAAATGGAATTTCAGTCCCCAGGAATAAACATGGATCCAGGTATGGGCCCTTTTCAACCTTCTATAGGTATATAGGAGCAGCAGGATGACCAGGATTCCAGCAATATAGAACCAGATTTTCCCCCAGGCAGCTGCAGCCGCTGGACCAAAAGAGGAGTACCCATATAAGGTACGCCAAAATCCATAGCCAAGTGGTATTAGAACCAGGACGATCAAGGGCAGGAAGACCCTTAAAAAATCACGCCATGTTAATTCCTGGAGGTGGTATTTAGTGATCGGGGTTTCTTGATTAATTTCTTTCATAAACACAAAAACTGGTCTATTCTAGCCGATTGCTAAGATTATAGACCAGTTTAAGTTAGTTTGCACAACCAATAGGAACAGCAACCTTAATGGATGCTGTTCCTAAGATATCGATTATGCTGGTATGAAATAAACGTCGGTTGGCTTAAGTTTGCTGTTTCTGATGAATTTGGGTTTGATTTTCATTCCAATCCAGTCCAGGCTGGCTTCCATAGGATCCACTCCAAACAGCCGGCTGAGAAGAAGGGTATCAACACCCTCAAACTCTACCTGCACAAGCACATAAGGAGTCTGATCCAGAAACGCTTCAGAACCGAAATGACACACGGTGAAGGCATGTATAACAGCCTCGTTTTCTGTTATATCGATCCAGTTCGTTTCGGCGCCTGAATGCATATCGTGCCCGCGGGGTGTTGCATAAACATACCCGGATTCCGGATCCTGGTTAGCGAGTATTTTCTTATTGCTTAATCCAGCAAACCAGGGGCTGTCCTGGGCATAGGAATGCAAGTACGTGATACTGTACGGCTGTTCGATCTGGATCGGTGCCATTTCCTTCAGCCAGGCAAGCGCTTCCGGAGTTGTATCCCTGGGAAAAGGTAAATTGTGAACGATTGTGCCCCCCAGGGTTTCTTGTTGTTTATTAGGTAATTTTGTCATCGTCCCTCCCTATTCCTTTTCCAGAATGCTGACAGAAACATAAGTTCCAGTACCGGCATGCGAGTGAATGGCACCCTTCTGGGCATCCTTGACCTGCAAGGTATTGTCATTAAAATGTTTTTTGATGGATTCCTGCAGCTGCCAGATTGCAAAAACAGCCTGCATTAATCCGGTTGCACCAACCGGGTGACCGCAAGCGATCAAACCCCCGGATGGATTTACTGAACAAGTAGGTTTGTCTGGCAGTTTTAATCCGTAATCTATGCCCGGAAGGAAAGCTTTTCCTGATGCGGCGAATGGTCCACCTTCTCCATAACGGCAAAGCCCCAGGTCTTCATAAGTTTGGATCTCGCTGGATGTATAGGCGTCATGGAGTTCGATAAAATCAAGCTCTTCTATAGGGTTATGAATTCCGGCGTGTTTATAGGCCATGTTGCCGGCTGTTCTTCCTGCCCGGAAAGAATGAACTCCCGGGTATCGAGTTCCGTGATCCCAAAGTTTTTTATAGTACTTCATGGTATCACTGGAGGCCTTTTCTTGTTCGGTGGCGTAGTCCTTGATAAAAGTATCGTAATCGACATGCGGTCTGTCAGCCATACGCATGGCATCTGTCCCTCTGCCGATGCCTGTAATTTTAACAAGCGGGCGGGGAATCTTGGCCCCGGCTTTTTCCAGTTTCTGAATACCTTCCTCAGATGCCAGGATCGTAGCTGCTGCGCCATCTGACATCACACAGATATCCAGACGGGTTAAAGGCCAGGCTACCATCGGAGCATCGCGCACATCTTGAATGGAATATCGATTCCTTTTCTGAGCATATGGATTATGAAAGGCGTTGATATGGTTTTTCACACTGACGTGAGCCATTTCTTCCACTGTTGTGCCAAATTCTTTCATATGGCGAGTAACCATCATGGCATAATAGCCTGAATAAAAACCTCCCACCGGGTAATCAAATGATACATCTGATGCCAGTGCGATAAACTCATTTCCCTTCCAGGTTTCAACATGGCTCATGGTTTCAAAACCATAGGCGACCACGACGTCCATATGGCCGCTGGCAATAGATTTCCAGGCTTCCTGGAAACATAATCCGCCAGTTGCCCCGCCGCCTTCTACACGGTGGCTGGGCTTGGGACACAATCCCAGATAATCATGGGCCATTATGGCTGCCATCAGCTGGCGAGTGAAGTGATCCGAAAAATAGGAGGCTACTGAACCATCAACGATTTCTGTAAAATCAGGAAAACTGATCTGGAGATCATTGATGGCATAGTCGTAAGCCTCTTTGACTACTGCCTGAAAGTTTTTGTCCGGACGAGATTTGGCAAACTTCGAAACTCCTCCGGAGATGGCATAGACAGGTCTCATAGATTCACGCTCCCTTTGTCAATTATGACAGGTAGATGATAGAACTACGCGGGCACATAATATCAGCAGGTTCTGCTGTGTATTCACATGCGAAAACGTGTCAATCTATTGAACACCGATAAAAAAAGTTTGGATTGTCGGGGGCAACCCCGGTTATTGATGAGCTGATGAAAAATATTAACTTTCGACTGGATGTTGATCTTCAGTATCTGAGATCTTCTGGTCTTCAGTTTTTGATTGTGGAATGGGAGAGCCGCTCCAGGAAGATGAGTTTATCAGGTCCTCCCCACCTATCTTTGGAAAACCCTCTTTGGTTAACAAACGGAGTTCATTCAATTCTTCAAGTTCTGCTTCGCGCATTAACCGCTGCGGCAAGTATTGGATTTCTGTAACACCCTTGCGGACATTCTGCCACCAATTGGACCGAATAATTGAGCGCATGAATTTTCCGATTTTGCGCCCAGCACTAATCATGCCTTCCGGTCCAAGAACTAGAATGCCTATGATCAGAACAAATACAATTTCAAGGGGACCTATGCCAAATATATTCATGCGGATTTACTTTACTTCCCGGGACTGGATCTGTTGAAATGCATGAATGATCTCGTGTTGACGCTCAGCCAGAGAACCCAATACTCCGTTCACAAATCTGGGCGCACTGTCTGATCCATATACTTTTGCCAGCTCCACAGCCTCGTTGATGGCTACTTTCAGTGGGATATCATCTGCGATTGCAAACTCCCACAATGCTATGCGGAGGATGTTTCTGTCTATAACAGCTACCTGGTCTAGCGGCCAATCCGGGGCATGATCAGCGATGAAATGATCGAGTTCGGATCGGATGGGCAACACGCCCAGTACTATCGACCGGAAAAACTCGACTAGTTCATCAGCCAGGCCCGAATCCGACATTCTTTCAGTTAATACTGTACCTACCGGGTGATCTGTGATATCCAGTTCATACAAGGCCTGGAGGGCAATCCCCCGCGCCCGGGTGCGGTCCTTCATAAAGTATTAGTCCTCAGGGACCAGGTTATTCTGATAATCAATATCTTCAATATGCACGTTGATCGTGCCAACTTCCATACCAACCATTTTCGAGATGGCAACCGAAACCTCTTCCTGGACCTGTTTGCTGGTTTCCCGGATATTGGCTTTGTCTGTCAGAACCAGGTGTAAATCAGCATAAACAGAACCATCTTCCTCTATGGTAATGTCAACCCCATCATCGCGATTGCGGCTGAATAAGGTATTTACGGTGCTGGGGGTCAGTGCCAAACGGCTTACCCCTTCTACCTGAAGAGCTGTTAACCGAATGATCGTAGACAGAACACCTGGAGCAATGGTGGTTTTTCCCGGGGGACGTTCAGTTGTCGCCATAAGACCTCCTAAAGTATGTTTTTCCGCCCAGTGGCGGCCTTTTTTATTATAACCTATCGCTGATTAAAACACAGACGGCCGTGATAGTCACGGCCCGTCCGATTTTTTCAATCAGGTTGTGGATCAATTATTTTGCTACTACTTCACGTCCACGATAATAACCACAATGGGGGCATACCCGGTGGGGTAGGCGTTTTTCACCGCAGTTACTGCACTGAACCAACTGCTTTGGTTTTAACGCATCATGAGCGCGGCGGCGGTTCTTGCGGCCCTTGGAAGTGCGTTGCTTTGGTAGAGGTGTCATATCATCAACTCCTGCTTCTTTTCACACGATTAATCGTGATAATTACTCTTCTTTTACAGCAGGTAGATTATACGGAGTAGGGGGGTTTAAGTCAAGAGGTTGCCTGCGAGAAAAAACACTCTCCAGTTAGTGGGCAGAGAAAAAAACCGGGTCCAGATGATGCATTGTCCAACTATAATCCCCTAAAAGGGGCGTTTCCTGGGAACAGGAATCAGGCAAGAACCCTGGAGGTGCACCGTACCCGGCATTGGTGAACATCCACCAGCGCAAGGTTCGCTCTTCCACACCCAGCGGCTGGAGAATGGTGTAGGCCGCCCTGCAGAGCAGCTCGGCATAGCGATCAATGTCAACGATTTTGGGATCAGGTCTTTCTTCCAGATCCCAGGCAAATACCCCGGGCTTCCCCCGTGTGTAGAGAAAACGGACCCGCTGTCCAGGTATCAGATTCTTGTCGATTGCTGCTAGCTGGGCAGCCGCCTTGGCAGCTGGGGAGGGTACTTTGAATTCCTCCAGGCTTCGACTTATTTTCTGGGAGATTAGCAGCTCTTCCAGGGGGATCTTGCGCTGCCGCAGGGCTGATAACCGGGTTTGGAGCAGAGCGTGAATCCGGGGCAGTTGATCTACCAATTGCCCAGCATCCGGGGCTTTTGCCAGCAGATCAAGCATTTCACGCTGGACTTTCTTGACCCATTTTGAGGTATCGTCACGCCTTACCTCGATCCCCCGCACTTTCCAGGTGCCATTTTTGAACAGCCCGAAATAGCGGTTGGCTACCGGTACCCGTGGATCAGGCCGCGAGCTCAAAAAAGCGATCCAGCGGTAAATGCCATCCAGACTGATTGGCAGTCCAGTCCGATCTAGAATCTCTTCCAGCAGCGGTTGAAAATCAGCGATCTGGGAGGCACCTTCCTTTTGAACCCATAGGCCGTCGACATACATATGGAGAACCCGGAATCCCAGTTCCTCGGCGGCTTCCTTGGCCTGCAGCAGCGCTTCCCTTCCGTAGGCCGTAACTGCTTCATGGGCCTCAATGCGCCCGAAGCGGGCGTTTTTATAACCCAGGTATCCGAAACAGGTGACCAGCAGCCATTTGTGAGCAGAGGAGCGGGCCTGGAAAGGATGCCAGCGGGCATCACGGGGATCCATGCCTGCCAGTTCCTGTTTAAGCCGAATTCTTTTTTCAAGCAGCGGCTGCAGGGTATCAGGAACCAGGCCGCGCTGGTCCTGGTCAATGTTCAATTCCAGTTCAGGCACAAAGGTACTGTTCTTGCTGCTTTTGCCAACGGTTTCAGGAGAAATATTAAAATGTTCCATGATGCTGGGATACATGGATATAAAATCGATTTCCGCCACATTGGCGTGCAGGCCAACCGTCGGCTGGAAAACCAAACCACCCCGGTCAGACTGGAGCAAATTGTAGGCTGATTTGGACCACTCTACCTGCTGTTTATGCCAGGGCACCAGCAGATCCTGGCGCAGGGCAGTCAGGATCTGCATTGAGGAAATGCCGGTGCCGGGAGAAACCCGGGCTGCTGTCTGGATGCGCAGGCTTGTCACCCGCGCCATTTCATAGACACCCTCCAGCCCATAGTCATGGTACATGACCGTATTCTCTGTGGAAATATGAATGCGGCCAAACAAACGGGCCTGGGGTCCGCGGTAGATCACGCCGCCGTAGGAATGGTAAAAACGCTCCTCCCGGCGTTCAACCCCCAGCCCCTTTTCCCGGTTCAAGGAGAGAGTGATGTGGTGTTTTTCCATCAGCTGGTGGAGTTTATCGATCAGCCAGTTATCCCCCCAGACTGTTAGCAGCAGATCAGGATCGTAACGGCGGAGCAGGGCCTGCAGCTTTATCAGTAATCCTCGTTCATCTCGGAAGGGAAAGGTATAGTGCCTTCCCTGCAAGTGCACTTTCAGACTGATTGGTTCCCTGTGATCTGGATTGGAATCAGGAGACAGGGCCATCACAAGCAGGGGTACCTGGGGACTGTCGATTGCCCAGGGCGAATCCAAGGTTTCCAGGGTTTTGATTTCGCCTTCGTCTGTGGCCAGCACCCGGCAGCGCGCCAGGGGGAAAACGCCGGTTTGGGCTGCATAGCGCAGATCAACCGAGATATCAGCGTTGTAGTAAACCAAACCAGGAAAACTTCTTTTCAGCTGGTTAAAAAGCCTTTCCTGGGCCGGTGGGGTTTCGGTCATGATCTTCAGGACTGAGAGAGGTTTTTCTACAAAAAGATCCTGCTTCTCGGCGCGCGATAACTGCAGGGGTTCTGGCAGCGACTTCAGGTAGCGCCACAATGACCTCAGATTGCTGCTGGGGCCGTGAACGTAGAAGGATGTTGGGAAAGGCTGGTGCAGCCGGTGGCGCTGGATTCCGTCTTCGTCCAGAAACCACAATATCACACCCTCGACCGGGTCCGGATAGATATCCAGCAGCCAGCCGTAAAGCTCATTGATGGAGGGCATGACGGAGTTCTGTGATCTCTTGCCTTAACCGGACGACCTCTTTATGTTCTTCCAGCAGCATGGCCAGCAGAAAGGTTTCAAAAGGCAGCGCATGGGAGGCATAAGAAGCAGCCGCGAGATGTTTTTGGGCCGAGGCAAATAAGTCGTCCAGGACTTGCTGATCGCTGCTGCGCAAGGCCCGGCGAAAACGGGCAAAAGCGGCCCGTTCTTTTAAGAATGTTTGGGTGATTGAAGCTACGGTTCGTCCCATGAGATTTCCTTTTAGAGCAAAGTGAGTTGAGTGGCAGGATAAAGGGATTCAAAAACCCAGACCCGATCTGCGTTTTCCCGGATCCGAACCAAAAAAGGCTCTTCGTCAGACTGTGGATGAAGCACCACCAGGACCGGGGCGTGGCGGGCATTTTTTATCAAGGAATGGAGGCAGATACCCAGCAGGCGGAGCCGCTCGGGGAGAGAAGCGTTTTCGTCCTGGAAGGTGGCTAGCAGGTTCAGGACCAGGGTGGGAATGCCTTGCGGGGCAGGTTCTTCCAATAGGGTGGTCATCTGGTAACAGGTGAAAGCCCGCGCGACCTGGATGTGCTCCAGGGCAGTGTAAAGGAGCAGCTCTCGGCGCCGGAGCTCCCGGTTGAGGGCTAACACGTCAAAACGATTGCCCCCATCCAGGACGCGGACCGGACCGGTTTGAGCCAGCTCGGCAATGAACTGCAGGGAAGCCTTGCGCTGAAAATCGGAAGGCGCGATCAGCAGCTGCAGGGAAGGCGTATGCGGCAGGGTAATGAGTTCCATAAGCCAACCTTATCAGGTTAGCTGGTGAATGACTATTGCCGTTTGGCTGATGTTTGGGATGAAAAAGGGGCTACCCCAAAGGAGGAAGAGCGGTCAGGCGGCCCACTGCGAAAAATCCCAGTCGGAAAGGATCTTGCGAAGTTCCAGCTTGCTGCGCAGGCCGAACTTGCGCTTGGCGTTGCGCAAATGGGTTTTGACGGTGGCTGGGGAAATGATCAGCTGATCCGCGATTTCCTTGTTGGTGTAGCTTAAGCAGGCCAGCGCGGTGATCTCTTTTTCACGGGGGGTGAGGGATTTCCAGGTTTTTAGGTTCCTGGCGGCTTCCTGGCGGTGCTGCAGGGCAAAAATCAGCATCCTTTGCCCGACTTCGTTCAATGGCTGTTTCTCTTCCTTGGCCAGGCGCGCCAGAGCCAGGCTCAGCGTCTGGTCCAATTTGACGAATTGAGCCGGATGCAGGAGGTATTTAAGAGAGTCTAATACACGAGTGGGTAACATATTTGCGAACACCAGTTTAGAACGTATGTTCTACATTATACACAAAGAGAGGTTGGTTGGCAAGAGGGATTCTAAAGGGAGCGCTGCATTAGCAGCACTCCCGACCGAGGACCGAGGACCGGGGACGGGGAGAAAGGGGGACTGGAGTGAGGGATGAAAGGGTGATCCAAGAAGAATCAGCTCTCTGAGCGGACACCGGTGAAGTTCCGGTGGTAGTCGAAGAGGCGTTGTTATTATGTCAACGCCTCTTCGACTTGTACTCCGCTCAAAGAATTAGTTATGGAGTTTCCTCGATCAAGGAGTTATTATCAGGAGCGATTCCGCCTGGCGCTTTATGTGATCAATCTCCCAGAGCATGGGGTGGTAGTAGATATTGCGCCATAGATCCGCCATATCGATGTAATGGGAGTGGTAGGCATGGCCGGACTGCCCGGTAGTATGAATGCTGAGCGAGTTGGATAGATCATTCATGTTAACGATCATACGCATGGAAGGCAGCCAATCGATCACGTACGGATTACCAGGATCCCAGCCTGTGGCGTTCACGATTTCGTTGCCGCCAGCGGCCGGGAAAGGACCACGATTAAAGAACTTGTTTACAAACGGGAAACTGCTCATGACCTGATTCTGGAAAGTGATGGTATGAAGCTCTCCCCACTGCCAGGAATAAGGATCCTTTCCATATCCCTTTTTCAAGTCCTGATACGATTCTTCAAAAGTCAGCTTGAAAATATCAGCCATGGTTTCACGCTCAGGTGTAGAGATATCATTCCACCAGGGATTCTCTGGTTGATTGACCAGCTGACGGATGAGCTCCTTGCTGGTTGAACCAACTCCAACAAGGTAATCGTCTGGAAGGTTATCCTGCATAGTGTTGGTCACCAGGTTCTGCCAGAATGTCATAAACAAGGCTGCTGGTGCTGAATCCAGATCTGCCTGGTAATTCCACCCCAGGAGGATCTCCTGGGCAGCGGCCAGTTCAGGATCCGAAAAGTGCAGATTTAGAATCTCCGGTACAAGCACGGGAGCGATCTGATCAAAATTATCTCCCTGCATGGCCTTCAGCATTGAGATGTTAATCGGTTTGGGGGCTTCTTCCAGCATATCGACAATGCGCTGGGCTCGAAAACCTCGGTTCCATTCTTCTGAGATCAGATATGGGTAATCAGGCCCCACCACTGCGTTATTGGCAGTGACGATATAGCCTGAGGGTGGGTTGAAAGAATTTGGCAGCTCTTCAAAGGGAATATAACCCTGCCAATCATAGTCTCCATTCCAACCGGGCACCGGGAGCATGCCGTCATGTCCTTCAACACGGATGGGGATATTACCGGGCATCTGGTAGCCGATATTGCCTTCAATATCGGCATAGATCAAGTTCTGCGATGGCACCGCAAAATGGGCAGCAGCCTGACGGAACTCTTCCCAGTTCTTAGCCAGATTAATATCCCACATAGCACAAAATACACAACTGGGCTCCAGGGCGGTCCATCTTAAAGCCAGGGCATAATTTTCAGGGATGGCCAATCCCGTTGTTTGATCAAAATCATCCAAACCATATTCGGATCCGATGATCGGTCCATGGTTTGTCAGGTAGACCTGGTGTTCTATCGGATCACTCCCGGCAATCTGGATCACTTCCACGATTGATTCCATTTCTGCCCAACCATCAGGTGTCAGGTATTGGGTAGGGTGTTCAGGATTGATCTTTTCTATAAATAGGTCCATTACATCCGGGCCTACATTGGTCAGTCCCCAGGCAATATGATCGTTATGGCCGATCACAACACCCGGTACGCCGGCAAAAGAGAACCCAGCCACATCCATCTGGCATTCCTCGGTCTTTTCCTGGCAGTGCAGGCCAACTTCATACCAGATTGACGGCATCTGGGAACCCAGGTGAGGATCATTCACAAGGTATGGCTTCCCGGTATCGGTCAGATCTCCATGCACAGCCCAGCTGTTGGAACCGATTCCCTCGAAACCTCCTCCGGTGATCTGGTCCAGGACTGCCACATTACTCTTGATATTGTCCATTGATTCGGTAACTTCTAGCCAGATGGACTCAGTCAGATATGAGAGATCAGGATTTGCTGGAACGGATCCCTGCTGATCAGTTTCTTTTTCGCTAGAAGGCTCGGGTACGATATATGGATGATCTGCTGGGTAGGGGGGATAAATGAACTCAACCTGGTTGCGCGGTAGGGTTTTCAGTAGCTTTGCCCGGTCGATCTCTCGGTCTAGGTTGACCCGTAAATCCCCCTTCTTCACTTTGACTTAGCTCAAATTATTTACGACCA
>JAGHAU010000288.1 GCA_021161345.1 Anaerolineales bacterium
CAAATCATAAACACGGTAGCTGCTCTCTGAATCCGAAAAAGCACAAACGACTATCCGACTCCCGTCATTTGACCAATCAAAGAGACTGAACGACACGTCATTCTCGGGATCAAGGGGTTGCTCACCCAGAATTGTCAGTTGACTTACGTTATTGGGTATTAACAAAGGAGATGATTCCAGATCGGAGATAGATAACGATTGCTCCCTTACTGCTTCCGTTTCGGTGCTCTTGGGGATTGGTGCAGTAACTACAGGAGTATTTGATGGGGATGGATTGAGTGTCTCGGTCGGAATCTCTGTAGTAATTGGCTCCTGGCAAGACGAGCAGCCAATTATGAACAAAATCAGAATCGGGATGATAACTATTATGAACTTTCCAGACAGGTTTTTCTCCCACATAATTTCTCCTATAATGACAATAGCCATTAAATTTTAGTTTGCTGGTTTGAAAGGCCATCAGACAAACTGCTACTTCACACCGTACAGCTCCATGCTCCCATCTTCAAGCAGGACTGCCACCAGCCTGCCATCACCCGTGAAATGGGCATCCACCGCTGTCGGGTAGGTATCAGGAAGTGTGAATAGGTACTCTCCACTCTCAGCATGCCAAATAGACACTTCTCCGGTGTCAGATAATCCGATCAGCAAGCGCCCATCCTGTGAATATCTGAGCTCTTGAGAATATAATCCTGGGGCTTCTGCAATCTGGAATGAATGCCCTGTCTTAAGATCCCAGAGCAGGTGGTAGAGATTATCTTTACTATATCCGCATGTTAGTGCAGCAACCTCTGAAGTTGGAGAAAAAGTGATTTGGGGAAATATACATCCGATTTCATAAGTCATAACCCCATCCACGGACCAGGCCTGAACAGACTCACCTACTCCAAACACCAGGTATTCTCCTTCTGTTGAATATTCCAGGTCAACAGCTGACCAGAACTTTTGCTTGTGAAAACTCCCCCAGTGATCTCCACTTTCCACATCAAATAATTCAATTAAAGAGGCCGGCTCGATCCAAGCACCACCCTGGACATTGGCATCTTCTGTGGAAGCTGGCCTGGCGTGTTCGTATACCAAGATTGCTAACCTTGTGCCTTGGGAGGAAAAAGCAGCAGCGTACAAGGAGAATTCCTCTTCGGGAAGCTTCGACAATCCTTCCAGTCCAGATATTTGCTCACCAGTAGTGCTGTTGAATATCCCGATCTGTGAATCGCTATTGGCAACAATGTCATAAACGGATCTCGTGATCCCTAAAAAGGTCTTTCCATCTCTTGAAAACTTCAGCCAGTTTTCACTCCTATGAACCCTGTCGCAGGCATTCTCGTCGATTTCGACCTCACTTAATTTGGAACCCTCAACCAGATCATATATTTGGTAACTACTGCCGCTGTTACTGGCATATGAACAGATCACAAGCAAGCTACCATCGTTGGACCAGTCAAATACATGGAAATTCAATTCGCTCCCCTCCGGATCGAGGGTGCGCGCCTCCAGAAAAACCATCTCTGCCAGATTATCAGATGCAAGTAGTGGATAATCAATCAAGTTGTCAGGACCAATCGGCTGATCAGTTGGCCGTGGTGTGCGGGTTTTATTGGGAACAGGTGATGGTGCAACCGGCGTATCAGACGGAACAGGTTTGGCAGTTTCGGCAGGAGTTTCTGCACTCTCTGGCACTACAGCAGCTGAGCAGCCAGCCAGGAGAACAGACAGAAATAGGATGATGTAAATGAAAGATTTGATTTTTCTGCATGGGCAAAACATATCATCACCTCCAATTTATTTTATAATATCCCCGATTTCTCAAATAATGTAGCTGAAAGTTCCTTTTTTTTTATAATTCTCACCAATGATCAGTGATCAAAATCCAGTCTGAGCCTGCCAGTCACATAATCTGATTACTGATTACATTCTCAAATAACGCCTTCCATAAACAAATTTGGAATCCTGAGCGACTCAATCTTTAATTGGCTTTGGACCTTTGACAAGAAGGAAAGCAAATATCAACCCAAAGAACACATTTACAGCAGCATAGATCCAGTAGGCACTCTCTGGTTTTCCTTCTATACCATGTAGAAACGGGATTAAAGGTGCAGCTGTATTGCTCATAGCATGAAAAAATATCACAACAATTAATTTCTTGCCGCTCGAATTATACAACCATGCATACACGATCGATATGCTGGTAGTCATCATCACGAAAGCTAAATATGAGTATGCACTATGCAAATCACCTGCCATAAACCATAAGGGTAAATGCCAAATACCCCAGATTAAACCTATTACTAAACTCGCTGGTATGACCCCGATCTTTTCTTGTAAGGGCTCCTGTGCATAACCCCGCCAGCCAAATTCTTCTTGTCCACCGCCAAGTATCAACATGAGAAAAAAGTAGGGTATCGCTAAAACAATTGGTGCGACAGAAACTTCAGATGGAAATAGCGTTTTGGCAACATCCAGGCCAACGGCCAGGGCCAGATAATGAGCTATCACATGAATTACCAAAGGCAAACCCAATGCAATAACTAAATAGACAGGTTTAATATGAAAATCAAGCGCCCGCCCGAAGAATGACTTTATTCCCTTCCAGCCCCCGTCCCGGGCTATAAGAGTAATAGCTGCCAACAAAGGGGCAAATGCTCCGATGATAACCACAACCATGGAATAACCCGCCACATCAAATGGTAGATCCACCCCTAGTCCATCCAGTACAGAGGGTATCCAGATCAGCCATGAATAGGCAAATGTCAGTAAGAAGAACTTCCAGGGATTTCTGTTATTTTGGTGATCAGTCATCAATATTTTCCTTTATGTATTTGGCAGAGTTAGCTAACAATTACTTCCATTTAAAAGCAGTATTTCAGAAAAGTATGTTCCCACTCTTAGTGATAAAAATCAGAAATCTAGAATTGGGTTTATCGATCAATATAATTGGGGGATTGAACTAGCCAACATTGGATGCTCGTGTTAAACAAACATCCTTCAAACACACTAAGGGCAGAGGGGCGAACCTGCGACCTGGCGGATTAAGGTTTTATTCCTGGAATAAATAATCTGGCATGCCACCTACAAAATACGGTAAGTCAGGATGCCCGAGCTGCTGACGTATGGCATGGGCCTCACCTGTGTGAAAGAAATAATGATATGTGGTACGTAATATCCTTGTACCGGTATTTTCTCTTGAGCGCACATTCTCTTGGGCTAGCATCTCTTTGTTTGCTTGCCCAACAGCAAAAAGGGAATCCTCAACCGCCACTGTATCCTGCTCCAGAAATGTCCCAAGTTGATCCGTGGTGACCGTATCCAGGAAAGTATCAGCAGCTCCGGTGATATCATCCCAGACCTGCCACATATCAGCAAGCGGAGGTGTAACTGCGGGTTGGCCGAAACCATGCGATATATTTAATTGAGGATGAGGAACTTTTCCCTTGGGGAAAAATACAAAATATTCCTGCTCTTGAGCTGCCAGGTGGCCAA
>JAGHAU010000093.1 GCA_021161345.1 Anaerolineales bacterium
ATCTGACGCAGGAAAAGCCAATGTCGTTTGACCAGCAATTACTGCGTCCCAACCAGGCGGAGGACCCTCTCCAGTATCATCCTTATAAGCCAGAACCATCAAGTCACCAGCAAAAGGAATACCTGCAATCTGGTCATTGATATGGGCTAGTTCCAGGGCATAATCATACCAATCATTTTCCACAATAGACTCGGTATATCCATTCAGCGGAAGTATCAAACCGGCATTGAAAGCCTGCTCCACCAGCGAACGGGGCAAAGCTACCAGGTCGGGCATGATAAGGGGAGCGGCAGAGTCAGTAACCTGAAGGGATTCCAGGATCCCAAAATCACCTGTAATTGGTTTTACCCGAACCTGGATCTCTGTTTGAGGCCGTCTATCGATGAACTCGTCCAGGCGAGAGAGGAACAGATTCCCGGCAGTTGTGGCTGCGGCAGGATCGAACTGGGGCGGTACCCATACAATTAACCTCCGGGATTGAACTACCGGGATATTTGGCGTCGCCGAAGGCCTGGGTGTAGGAGAGGCCGCAGATGCTCCTGGAATTTCTGTTGCGGATCTAGAAGGGAATATCCCTCCCAGATTCGGGAAATTGCAGGATGAGATGCCAAATACCAGCAAGCCCATTACGATCAAGCCAGGTATCAATCTCAACAAGGTCTTATATCTACTGTAAATCATAGGTTTTTTCATAATTAACCTTTCTTTCCCAAAGAGATCACATTAAACCACATTTTTTCAGTGAAAATAGCATTTGTAGAATATTAACAAATCAACAATATGGGTAATTCTGGGAAAAAGACTGCCAAAAAATCAATTATGGTTAATTTGTAGCAGTCGGCTAGGGTGGTGGTTCTGTTGTTGCGGGTTGGGTTTGTGTATTAGTTGGTGTAGGTGTTGGGGTGAAGGTATTTGTAGGCGTTGATGTTTGGGTATTTGTAGGCGTCGGTGTTTGGGTAGGTGTTGATGTAGGTGTATCTGTCGGAATCGCGGTTTCTGTCCGGGTAGGCGTTATTGTGGGAGTATTTGTAGGTGTAAAAGTAGGAAAGCGGGTGGGTATGATTGGAGCTGGAGTATTGGTAACGATTGGAGTTATAGTAAATGTGGCGCTGGAAGGAATCCTGGCAGTAGGTGTGGGTTGATTCTTCTCATTAATAGATACGAATGTATATCCCAAAGCATAACAGGGAATGGTAATGCCTATTAGAGCCAAAAAAATGATTTGCAGCCGTTGTTGTTTTTGGTTGGGAGTTCTCATAAAAATAGGGGGCGGGAAATAATTAACCCCTCTCCAAATTTCATATCTTTGCCCACTGGAATAAGGGGTAATGTATAATCTTATATATTATAGTGTAAATCCTGCGATTGGATTAAAATCCACTCGATCAGGAGATTATCCATTCATCCGAAAACGTTTTGGAAAGAACCTTTAACTATGACGCTACCCATCCATATCACAACATTGCTTTTCGACCTTGATGGCACATTGATCCATCAGCATCCTTCCTCTCTGGATGTCCTTTTTACAATTCTTGATGAACATCTGGTACCAGTGATGGCAACCGCGCTCCGGGATACCCAGCAGTTTATGTTCCGCTATTGGACAAATTCAGAAGAAATGGAACAGGACAAAAAAATGTATGGCGAATTGACTGATGAGTTCTGGCTCCATTACCTGAAACGAAAGTTATGGGCTGCAGGCTTGACGGAATTACAAACAACGGACCTGGCTCCAGTCATCCAGAAAGAGCTCATCGAACGTTATAAACCAGAGGTATATATCTCAGATGATGTCCGCCCAACCCTAAAATCCCTCCGAAGATTAGGATACAAAATGGGCCTGGTCAGCAATAGACCAAATCCCATCGAAGCAGAGGTGAAGGATCTAGGATTCAAATCCTATTTTGATTTTTGCTTCACGTCTGGCGAAGTTAAAATGGCGAAACCTGATCCCAAGATATTTGAACATGCTCTCTACTTGGCTGATAGCAGTCCGGAGATAACCGCCTATATTGGGGATAATTATTATACGGATATTGTAGGTGCCCAGAATGCAGGCCTTTATCCAGTTTTGATTGATCCACGTAATATATTCCCGGACGTTGAGTGCCATAGAATCAATAAGATCAGCGACCTGGTATCCGGAATCTAAGTGCCCTACTCTTCACTTTCCACAATAACAGTCTGCGTTGGATAGGCAAACTCGATTCCTTCTTTTTCAAACTGCTGATAGATCTCAAGATTGATGGTCTGCTGAATATCCAGGTAAACTGAATAAGCAGGATCCAATACGTGATAGACTACGGAAAAATCCAGGGAAAAATCACTTAAAGTCTTAAAATGAGCCCGGTCAAACTCCGCATGCTCAAGGGGGGAAATAATATTTTCGATCATCTCTGGGATCTTCTTCAATTTTTCAACCGGGGTTCCATAGATAACACCGATATTGAAGGAGATACGTCTCTTTTCCAATCTTTTATAATTCCTGATCCTGCTGTTGAGTAGATCTGTATTGGAGAAAATCAGCTCCTCACCGGAAAGACTCCTGATCCTGGTGCTCTTAAGACCAATATCCTCCACATCACCCTCAAAATCATCTACCATTACAAAATCACCAATCACAAATGGTTTATCCAATGTGATCGAAAGAGAGGCGAATAGATCTCCCAGAATATTCTGCGCCGCCAGGGCAACAGCTATTCCGCCAATTCCCAGGCTGGCAACCAAACTGCTGACCTCCACATTCAGATTATCCAGAATGATCAAAGCCAGAACGGACCATAAAGCAATTTTAACGATCAGGCCCAGGGCATCCAGCGTGGTAGCGTCCTCTGCATTATCTTCCTGGATCTTTGAATCTACTCTGCGTTCAATATAGAGTGAGATCATTCCTGTACCCCAGAACCCCACCTGCAGCGCAAAGATGATCTGGATGATCCTGAATGACCAGGTATGGATATCCTCAGGAAGATCAAGAGCGAATAACCCGACCATCAATCCCCCAGCCAGAATACTGAACCAGCGTGTTTGGGACAGGAGAGGGAGCAAGTAATCATCCAGAGGCGATTTAGATTTTTTAATCAATTTTGCCAGGCGCATTTTAAGAATTCTCTTAATAAACAAGAGCACCAGAATAGTACCCAGGGATATTCCTACAGCAATCAACCAGGACTGCAGCGAATTTTCAAGAATCTCTCTTTCCAATATACCCATTATGACCTTCCTACCAGGGAGAACACCTCTGGTTATTTAATCTACTCAGCCTTTTTATTCCGGATCTTCACATTCTCATTCATCCAGTCCACACCGAAGTCTACCATTTCCCGCTGGGGAATTAACTGGGATTCGGCCATTCCAATCTTTCCTTCCATTAGTGATCCACCGGCTTTTTTATAAGCTTTACCAATCTTTATGAAGTTCTCACTGTGCTCGTCCCAATCCCGGATCTTTACCCACTGGCGTTTGCCATCCAATATGATCGGAGCTCCCTGCTTGATCTCTTTCTTACCCTCGAAGTCTGCCCGGTATTCGGCCAGGTGCAGACTGGTATTATTATCATGCTTAATACCCAAAAGTAAGATCATTCCTTCCAGGTCATAGATCCTGGCCAGAGGAGACCCATCCCCGAGAGAGAAATCCAGGGAATGGTTTTCTGTGATCAAGGATGCGAATTTTCCCCGGGCAGCAAAGGACATATGGGGATGATTGCTTCTCAATACATTCCGCTGACTCCGGAAGGATTCCGCGATCTTGCCCATGCCTCTGGTTGGAGTTATCTCCAGATCAAAGGCCGGCATGGTCTGGCGGATGATTCCCTTCCATTCCTGGGGGACCGGGGGGTTTGACCATTCTTCCGGATCTGACAGATCACCAGAATGAGTTGGCATCACCAGCGTCCCTTCTGGACCAAGCACTTTTTCCAGGGCCAGGATCACTGCCACAGGACCTCCACTCACCCAGCCAATCTTGCTAAGGGATGAATGCACCAACAGCACCATTCCTGGCTTCACCCCGATTGCTTCCAGGTCCTTCTGAATAGACTCTGAAGTAATAGGACCGCCTATTACCTTCTTAGTCTTCTTGATCACATCCGCTTCACTCATATCGCTCCTCATAAACACAAAATCATCATACCAGAATATGAAAAAATCAGCTCCAATATCATTCATGGACTGAGAACTGGAAAATTATCATGGGGTTTTGATATGATAAGATAATCAGGATTATCATTCAACGATTAATTCATTGGAAAATTATGGAATTTTCATCGACCACACTGCTGGTACTTGCAATTCTCTTTTTATCAACTTTCATCAGGTCTGCGTTAGGATTTGGAGACGCGTTAATCGCCATGCCTCTGCTAGCTATTGTGGTTGGTTTACAGGTCGCGACACCATTAACAGCTATGGGGGCTACTACAATCGCTACCATTATTCTGATCAAGGCCTGGAAGAAAGTAGATATGCAGGCAGCCTGGCGGCTGGTAATCACCACCTGGATAGGCATTCCGATTGGCATTTATTTTCTAAAAGCAGCTCCGGAAGTGCTTGTTAAATCACTTTTGGGAATAATCATTACAGGTTTTGGTCTATATAATTTGATCGTGCCCAATCTTCCCAGGTTGTTAAATGAAAACTGGGCTTATCTAACAGGTTTGATTGCCGGAATCCTGGGCGGGGCCTATAACACCAATGGACCTCCGGTAGTCATATACGGCATGTTAAGAAGATGGGATTCTGAGAAATTCCGAGCAACTCTGCAAGGATATTTTTTACCGACTGGAGCCGCGATATTAATTTCTCACGGTATAGCTGGTATGTGGACCCCACAGGTTGTCCATTTATACCTGTACAGCATTCCGGTGATCATCGGCGCTGTGTTGATTGGTGGAAAAGTCAACCAGCTTATCCCCCAGGGTAAATTTGATAAGGTAATTTATGGTTTCCTGGTGATTATTGGAATTCTGCTAATAATCAAGGGGTAAAGAATCTGATACTGTGGACAAGGTGACGAAGAGAATGGGGGACTGGGATAAGAGGAGAAACAGAGATGAGATTCTAAAAACAAGGCTCGAAGGAGAGCGCTGGCTCTCATGGGCAAGGACAGAGGCCGATCCTCTGTCTTCCGTTTTTCGTTCTTATTGAAACCTTTCTATCAATGCTGCAGGATTTGGGACAGGAACAGTTTGGTTCGGTCCTCCTGAGGATTTTTATAGATTTCATCCGGTGTGCCTGTCTCGACAATTACCCCTTCATCAAAGAAGTACATCCGATCGGCTACCTCGCGGGCAAATCCCATTTCGTGGGTCACCACGATCATGGTCATCCCAGATTTAGCAAGATCTATCATCGCGTCCAGGACCTCCTTGATCATTTCAGGGTCAAGAGCAGAGGTCGGCTCATCAAAGAGCATGATTTTTGGCTCCATTGCCAAAGCCCGGGCGATTGCCACTCTTTGTTGTTGGCCGCCTGAAAGATTTCCAGGGAATTTGTGAGCTTGTTCAGGAATACCTACTAATTCCAGCAATTCAATAGCTTTTTCTTCAGCTTCTTCTTTAGGTAAGTTTCGGACCCAGATGGGTGCCAGGGTGATGTTCTGCATGACTGAAAGGTGTGGGAAAAGGTTAAACTGCTGGAATACCATACCAGTTTCCATCCGGATGAGTTCGATATTGCGCACGTCGTGGGAAAGTTCTATTCCATCAACGATAATCTCCCCCTGCTGGTGTTCTTCAAGGCGATTAATGGTCCGAATAAAAGTTGATTTCCCTGAACCAGATGGCCCAAAGATCACAATTACTTCACCCTCATAAACATCCAGATCAATGCCGCGTAAGGCATGAAAATCACCAAACCATTTATGGACACCTGTGCAATGGATGATTGGTTTATCAGACATAATATGGTCTCCTAAAGATTACTTTCAATTCCCATAGCTGATTCAATTCGGCGGCTGGCGAGGGACATCAGATAGCTAAATATCCAATACACCACGGCCATAAATATATAGACTTCAGTACGCATTTGAACAAACTCAGGATCAGAATTAATGATAGATCTGCCAATACCCAGGAAATCGTTTATTCCAATAATAACTACCAGGGTTGTGTCCTTAAACAAGGAAATGAACTGGCCCACAATCGCCGGCAGCACAGCCCTTAATGCTTGGGGTAAGACGATGAATACAGTGGTATGAAGTTTTCCCATACCCAGGGCTTTGGCAGCCTCGATCTGACCCAGGGGCACAGATTGCAGACCGCCGCGAACGTTTTCTGCAGAATAAGCTGCACTGAAAACTGTCACGGCCATCAATGCTCTTACCAGGCGATCTATCCGGGACTCAACTGGTAAAAATAAGGCCAGGATAATAGAAAACATAAATAGGATTGTTACCAGGGGCACGCCCCGTATTACCTCGATGAACACCGTCGAGAACCCACTTACTACCGGCAGATCTGACCGTCTGCCAAATGCCAGGGCTACCCCCAATGGGAAGGATAAAATAATTCCTCCTGCCGCAAGCAAGAAAGTCACCAGCAATCCACCCCACAGTGTTGTCTGGACTGGAGGAATCCGTTCGCTAGCCTCAAAACCTGCCAGGAGTACGATGCCAATAATGGGTATCACAAACCAACCGGCAATAATTATGGCGTTCTTAAGTCGGGTATTATTGCCAATCAAATAACCAACCAGAATTAATAATATGGTTGACCCCAGGTAAATCCTCATAGTCATATCCAATTGAGGATGTTGGACAGGAAGGACAGCTATCAACAGCAAAAAAGATCCCGCAGCCAGAGCAATTGATTTTAATAGACCACCCCATCTCCCCCAGCTTATACCAAGCATAAACATTAAGCCTGAGAAAATGAACCCTACCCGCCAGATTTGATCCCGAGGATATTGCCCAACAGCGAATAACATAGGAAATTGAGATACTGCCTGCCAGTTTGCGCCGAACAGCACCCATTTCGATATCTGATATAACAGGTAAATAATTGCGGGGAAAAGCAAAACCGTCAGAATTGAATTTATAAATCCGCTAAAGAGATTTTCCCTGATCCATCTCATTGGTCCGGGAGGTTGGGGAGGTCGCAATAAATCCTGTTCTATTTCTTTGATGGCCATAGTTACCTCACCACAAATTGGATTCTGCGGTTATAGATATTCAAGATAAAAGATGTCAGAAGACTTAAGCTGAGGTAGGTGATCATAATCAGGCCAAAAACCGGTACAGCCCGCCCTGCCTGATTAATTGTGATTTTTCCAATTGCGAATACTTCCTGAAATCCTATTGCCAATGCCAGGCTGGAGTTTTTAGTCAAGTTAAGATATTGGCTGATCATGGGCGGGATAATGATGCGCAGTGCTTGAGGCATCACAACCAGGCTGAGCACCTGCAATTGGTTGAGTCCAACTGCCCGGGCGGCTTCAATTTGGCCTTTGTTAACGGCCTGGATACCTCCCCGCACAACCTCGGCAATAAATGCTGCCGTATACAAACTCAGGCTGAGGAACATTCCAGAAAATTCTGGGGTCAGCCTTAACCCTCCCTGATAATTAAAACCTTTTAGGAAAGGGATATCCAGTTGGAAAGGGCTTCCCCCTGAGAGGAACCAACCACTCACGCAGAATATCAATACCAATACAATGCTTATTGGCATATAGTAGGTATTTTTTCCGGTGTATTTTCGCCTTCTTCGAAGAATAATAAATACAATAACAGCTGCAATAATACCAATGATGGATAAAATCAAGAATGTTGATCCTGCTTCCGTTAATCTCGGCCAGGTGATGTAAACACCTCGTTTATTGATAAAAGTCGGTCCCGGCCAGACCAGGCTTTCTTTGACCGGTGGGACAAAACTAAAGACCACAAAGTACCAGATAAACAATAAGACCAGCAGGGGGATATTGCGGTGAAATTCAATAAATACGAGAGCCATCCGGCTTAACAACCAGTTTGAGGAAAGCCGGGCCAACGCCACCAGGGTGCCGATGATTGTGGCTGCAACCACACCCACACCGGAGATCAATAGGGTATTCATCAGGCCAACCACGAAAGCCCGTCCGTATGTCATACCAGCTTCGTACTCAATAGGAGGATTGCTGATGGGGAAACCGGCCGCTTCTTTTAGAAACCCAAATGACAGCTCCATGTTCCGGGCATCAGCAGCTTTTAAGAAATTGGCGACCGCCCAGATGAGAAATCCAAATATAACCACAGTTGAGACAATTTGGGCGATAATTTTCAGAATACGTTCATCCCTGTAAAAAGGGATCGCTGTTGTATCAGTTTTTTGAGAAGCCATCATATGATCCAATGGATAGAAAGGATGCGGCTATAGCCGCATCCTTTTTTTGTGAATTTGATGATTAACTCATTACTTAACTGGAGGAGCGTAAATTAAGCCACCCTCATTCCAAAGATTGTTGGGACCACGTGGCAGCGTGAAGGAAATACCTTGGGGACCCATATAGCGGTCATAGATCTCTCCATAG
Organism: Anaerolineales bacterium; assembly: GCA_021161345.1. Taxonomy (GTDB): domain Bacteria; phylum Chloroflexota; class Anaerolineae; order Anaerolineales; family UBA11858; genus B10-G9. The sequence goes on from JAGHAU010000093.1 coordinate 8,502, forward strand.
TTGCCAACTGCAGCGATGGCGTTTGCCAGAGCATCTGGCGTTAGACCAAGATCTGTGTAACCCCAATCACCTTCTACACCAAGCAAACGAAGGACGTTGATATTTTCACTGCTCTTCATATCTTCAACGTTGGCCTGGGTTACTCCCAATTCTTCTGCGTTGATCAACGCGAAGGACACCAACTTGACAATGTCAAACCAGGCATCATCCCCATGCGGGACAGCAGGAGTAAGCGGTTCTTTGGAAATGGTTATATCAAGAATGATGTGGGCTTCCGGGTCTGCAAAACCACTTCGCACAGAAGCAAGCTGAGATTTGTCACTGGTTGTAATATCACAGCGGCCATCTTCATAAGCGCTGTAAACTGCCGGCGTCTCTTCGAAGATCACTGCTTCATATTCCATGCCATTCTGCCGGAAGAAATCAGACAAGTTCTGTTCGGTGGTTGTTCCGCTGGTAACGCAGACAGTGGCGCCATCAAATTCATCAGTCGATGTGATCCCGCTGTCCTTGCGGATCATGAATCCCTGGCCATCATAGAACATCACGTTGGTAAAGTTGCCCCATTGGGCATCGCGGCTTGCGGTCCAGGTAACATTGCGGGACAGGATGTCGACTTCGGCAGTCTGCAGGGCAGGTCCTCGATCAGCAGCTGTGAGAGGAACAACTTCGACTGCTTCGGGATCACCGAAGACTGCTGCGGCAACTGCTCGGCAGAAATCAATGTCGAAACCCAGGTTGTGGCCGTCTGCATCCAGCATTCCGAATCCTGCCAGATCTGTTCGACCGCCACAAACAACGTAGCCGCGCTCAAGAACTCGTGTCAGAATTCCTTCCACTGCGGGGGCAGGGGCGGCTTCCACTTCAACTTCAACTGGAACTTCAACTTCAACAATGACAGTTTCTACTACCGTTTTAACTTCCCCGGTCGTAGTGCCGCCGCAAGCGGACAAAACAAGTGCCAGCGCGATTAGAATCGCGAGAACTGGGAACAATCTCTTATACATAATTCTCTCCTTTGACGTTTGAAAATTAGGCATTAAATGGCAGACTTAAGGCTCGATAAGACCTCCTTTCCCTATTCTGTTGATTTAAATAATTTGATTTTCATAACCCCCTAGATATTGATTATGTTTTTATCATAATCCAGGTAGAGAAAAAATAAAAGAGCCAACTGTGTGAAAAGATACTCAATCTTTTTCAAAGTACATAGCCTGAGCCAATAAATCTCTTAGAGAGCCTGTGGTATAAATTGTGGTGATGGATGCTGGAAGAATTTTCTATCCCCCCAAACAAACGGGAACAATCATTCACTTGCTTCTGATGCTGATTTTTTCGGCCGCCGGCGTGTGGGGCATCTGGGGAGTCTCTAATGTTGAGGTTGCACCTCAATTATTACCCTATATCGCCCTGATCATCCTCTTCCTGTCCACAGTCCCTTACCTTATATACAAGCTTTACGCCCTGCACCGCTCTTCATATATCCTTGAGCGGGGAGGTATCATACTGCATTGGGGCTGGCGGTCTGAAAACTTGCCAATGGAAAAAGTCGATTGGGTCTATCGCGTGGAAGATCTGGAAACAGCCCCCCACCTCCCGATCATCCACTGGCCTGGAGCAGTCACGGGCGTGCGGCGTTTTCAGCGAGGACCAGAAGTGGAATACCTGGCATCCAGAACTAAGGGGCTGATTATTATCGCTTCAGGTGATAGCTATTATGCAATCTCGCCCAATCAGGTTGACGAATTTCTATCCACTTACCATGCACTCACGGAGTTAGGAGCGATCAGCCCCATTTCTCCAGAGTCAGTCCAACCGACATTGATACTGAGTGAGGTTTTTAAGATCAAGCCAATTCTCTGGATCTTGATCAGTGGAGGATTGTTAAATATCAGCCTATTAATTTGGACATTGCTGGTAATTCCATCCAGAGACCTGGTATCGCTGGGTTTTACACCAACCGGGGTGCCTCACGAAGGTCTGGATAGCGTTCGCCTGGTCTTATTTCCTATCCTGAATACTACCGCCTACCTGGCAAATCTAGTTCTGGGTTTATTCTTATTCAGAAATCAGGAAAACCGGTTCCTGGCGTATCTATTGTGGACAGGCAGCTTGTTGGTGGCGATCTTATTCCACATCGGTATGTTATTTATCCTCACATAATCCCCAAGGAATCCACATTTATAAACAGTTATCCACAAAGAAGATACTGTTATCCCCAGATTTATCCAGATATTTATCCAAATTGGCGAATTGACCTTTCGATTCTTTCCTGGGCAGTACCCGTTAAGGGGAAGTTTTGGTACACTAGGCAGGAGCAAGTAAGACTGACAGTGGATTTATGGCTACTATAGAAATCTGGATCACCCTGGCTTTGTTAGGCGGCGCCATTCTGTTTTTTGTCACAGAGTGGCTGTCTGTCGACCTGGTTGCTCTCGGGGTGGTCATATCCCTGATGGTCACCGGGATCCTTTCTACCGAGCAAGCTCTGGCAGGATTTTCCAGTCCGATTGTGATCACAATTGCCGCTTTATTTATAGTTGGCGGCGCCGTGATGGAAACCGGGCTGGCTGACAGCATCAGCAACAAAATCGTCCAGTTCGCAGGTGATAACAAGACCCGCTTACTGATATTAATCATGGGAACAGTGGCACTGTTATCCGGATTCATCAGCGACACTGGAACTGTTGCCATCATGGCTCCGGCAATTATCAGCATCAGTAGAAAAAAAGGGATTAATCCTTCCAGATTATTAATTCCACTATCTTTTGGATCGCTTCTTGGCGGAGCAATGACATTGATCGGAACACCACCAAATATCGTTGTCAGTGATCTGTTAGCAGAGAATGGATATAGCTCGTTTGGTTTCTTTGATTTCACCCCTATTGGGCTGCTGCTATTGATCGCAGGTATCCTATATTTTGCTCTAGCCGGCCGTTGGCTGCTGCCTGATCGAAAAAACGCTAAAGAAATGCAGCGGATAAATTCTCCTGATGAGTTAATGCAGTTATATAAACTTCCGGAAGACCTATACAGGCTTAGGATACGGCAGGGCTCCCCCCTGGTCGGGAAATGCATTCTGGAAAGTGCTCTGGGTAGTAAATATGGCGTCAATGTTTTAGAAATCTTCCGGGCTGACGAATCCCAGAGTCGATCGCGAATAGGAAATCTCCGCTTTATTACGGATGAGATCCCCGGCAGTCAAAAGATCTCAACCAACACTCCTTTATTACCTGATGACCTTTTAATCTGCCAGGGCCTTTACAACGATATTAGCCATGCCTCAGCTGCCCTCCGGTTAGGTGTCCAGCCTGCTGAAGCAGTCGATCAAAAAGCGCTTGTGAATGACGAAGTTGGTGTTGCGGAAGTCCTGCTGCCTCCCCGGTCACTGATGATCGGGAAAACCCTGGTTTCTTCCCGCTTCGGTAGTTTATACAGGCTAACAGTTCTGGGAATCAACCGCCCTGGTACAAAATCCAGTTTATCCCTCAAGGAAACCAAATTACGGTTCGGCGACACCTTGTTCGTACAGGGAGCCTGGAAAGATATTCGCGCCCTGGCCAATCAGCGGCGGGACTTTGTGGTTGTTGGCCAACCAGAAACCATGAAAGGGACCCCACCCCGTTCTAAGATGATCGTCTCAGGATTGATTCTTACTGCTATGTTAATTTCCCTGATAGCTGGCTGGCTGCCGCTGGCCACAACTGCCCTGATCGCCGCCTTTTTAATGGTCATCAGCGGCTGCTTGACCATGAAACAGGCTTATAACAGCGTGGATTGGAAAAGTATCATCCTGATCGCCGGAATGCTTCCTATGACTACAGCTCTCCAGGAAGTCGGTCTTGTAGAGATTGGTGCAAACTGGATAGCTACTACACTGGGAGGTCTGGGAACAATCCCTACTCTGGCATCCTTGTTCCTGATCACATCACTATTCACCCAGGTGATCTCCAATACAGCCACCACCGTTCTAATAGCACCAGTGGCACTCTCCCTGGCCCTGCAGCTTGGGTATCAACCTCAAGCTTTCCTGATGACCGTTGCTCTGGCAGCATCCACCGCTTATGCGACTCCAGTTGCCTCGCCCGTGAATACCCTGGTGATGGCAGCCGGAAATTACCGATTTAAAGATTACGCAAAAGTGGGCATTCCATTGATTTTCATATCAATGGTGATCACTGTACTGCTGCTGCCTATCCTTTGGCCATTAAAATAGGACTGCTGTTTAAAAAAATCAGGATACGGTTTCCTTGAAGGAAACCGTATCCTCTTTAATGCGGGACAACTATTTAATTATTAACTGTCTCGCAAATGCGGGAATAACAAGACTTCCCGGATGGTCTGCTGGTTTGCAAGCAGCATTACTAACCGGTCCACTCCCATCCCAAAACCACCGTTGGGGGGCATGCCGTAGCGCATGGCTCGCAAATAATCTTCATCGAGGGGATGGTGTTCATCTTCCACGCTGGAATAGGAACGCCCCATTTCTAGAAAACGTTCTTCCTGATCGATTGGATCGTTGATCTCGCTGAAAGCATTACAAAGTTCCATACCGCCTATAAAACCTTCAAACCTCTCAACAGTGTTGGGATCATCCGGTGTGGTTTTTGCCAGGGGGGAGATCTCCCGCGGATAATCATAAACAAAAGTGGGCTGGATAAAGGTCGGTTCCAGGTATTGGCCCAGCAGATCGTCAATCAATTTCCCGCGGGATGCCTTGGGGTTAAATTCCATAGCCAGGGACTTCATGGCCTTGGCCAGCTCCGCCCCGGTTTTATGATCGTTGATATCGATGCCTGTTTTCTCCAGGATCCCCTGGCGCAATTCGACCCGCTGCCAGGGTTTGTCAAGATTTATCTCATGATCCTTATAAACAAATGTTTTTGAACCCAGTACTTCCTGGACGACAAAAGCCAGCATCTCTTCAGTGAGATCCATCACTGCCCAGTAATCAGCATAAGCCCAGTAAAACTCCATTTGAGTGAATTCGGGATTATGTTTGAACGATACTCCCTCATTTCGGAAGTCCCGCCCAATTTCATAAATTTTGTCAAATCCACCCACCAGGAGCCGTTTCAGATACAGCTCAAATGAGATTCGCAGGAATAACTCCTGTTTCAATTGATTGTGATGAGTGGTGAAAGGCTGAGCTGCAGCTCCACCATAAATGGGCTGTAATATTGGTGTTTCAACCTCCAGAAATCCCTTTGAATCCATAAAATGCTGGATTGCCCTGATTGTTTTTGTTCTCAAACGAAAAACCTCGCGCACATCCGGATTCACTGCCAGATCCGCATAGCGCTGGCGATAGCGGGTTTCCGGATCGGTAAGAGTGGCATGGGACACAATCTCCCCATCTACTTCCTGATCCTTGGCTGCTGGCAGTGGGGTGATGGCTTTGGCTGCCATCTTGAATTCAGATACCCATAAGGACAATTCTCCAGTCCGGGTGCGGAACACTTTTCCGCTGGCCTGAATGAAATCCCCCAGATCAAAATGATCTTTGAAGAAAGCCAACTGCTCTTCCCCAATGTCATTGGCACGGAAAAAGAGCTGGATCCTGCCGGTTCCATCCTCAATATGGGCAAAAGTTACTTTGCCCATAGGCCGAACCGATCGGATTCTACCAACCAGAACAGCCTGTATCTCAATCTCTTCTGAAGCACCCTCGTCAGCCAGGAATAAATCGATCACTTCCTGGACAGAGTGGGTCTTGTCTACCCGCCTGGGATAAGGATCTATACCCAATTCCTTGAGTTTGGCAATTTTCTCCAGGCGTACTTTTTCCAGGTTTGAATAATCTGCCATAATATCTTCCTTGTGATTAAAAAACCCCGTGCCTTGGTTC
>JAGHAU010000032.1 GCA_021161345.1 Anaerolineales bacterium
CTGTTTTAAGCAGATCCATGGTCCGTTCCGGCAGTGCTTCACCCTCAGTCTTCCAAAATTCCCAGCCGATATCAGCCAGCAGGTACTCGGCGTCCAGCTTGATTTTGTCAAGCACGATACGGGCGGCTTCCATGACTTCGATTCCAATCCCGTCTCCGGGCATCCAGGCGATCTTATACTTTGCCATAATCCATCTATCTCCTGTTTAATTTGACTCTGATAATCTCTTTTTTGTATAGGGGATCAAGCCCCCGGCATTAAAAATTTCCATTACTGCTTCCGGCAGGGGTGGAAAACTGAACTTCCCGGCCTGGCAGGTGATAATTCCATTTTCAAGATCTATAGTTACGTTCTCTCCATTTTCGATCGCGTCCACCGCTTCCGGACAGACGATAGCTGGCAGTGCGTTATTAAGGCAGTTTCGATAATAAATGCGGGCGAAGGACCTGGCGATGATGGCGCCCAATTTGGCTTCACTGAGACAGACCACTGCTTGCTCCCGGGAAGAGCCGCAGCCCCAGTTGGTACCGCCTACGATCACGTCCCCGGCCTGGACTGCTCCGGCAAATTCCGGATCCAAATCCTCAAGTGCATACTTGGGCATTTCAGCCGGTTCGCTAACCGTGTAGGTATATTTGCCCGGGAAGATCACATCCGTGTTGACATTGTCACCGTACTTCCATACTTTGCCTTGAATTTCAGCCATTTAAGTACTCCATTCACTTTTATAGGTTCGCGGGGGATTCGATCACACCCGCCACAGCTGAGGCGGCCACAACAGCCGGGCTAGCCAGGTAAACTTCACTTTCTTTAGTGCCCATCCGGCCCCGGAAGTTGCGGTTGGCAGTGCTGATCGATACCTCACCTACAGCAGGAACACCCATGTGGTTGCCCATGCACGGTCCGCAGCCCGGACTTTCAATCACCGCGCCGGCTTTAAGGAAAGTCTCCAGATAGCCAGCCTGCAGTGCTGCCAGATAGATCGCCTCTGAGGCCGGGATAATGATCATCCTTCTCCCATCAGCTATCTTTTTTCCTTCCAGCACAGCCGCAGCAGCAGCCAGGTCATCCAGGCGGCCATTGGTGCAGGTGCCCAGGAAGGCCTGGTCAATATGTGTCCCGCGGATCTCAGAAAGCGGCTTTACATTATCCACACTATGCGGACAGGCAACCACGGGTTCTATTGACCCTCCATCGTATTTAACTTCCCTGATGTACTTGGCGTCATCATCCGGATAGACTGCTTCGTAATCCCGCCGGGCCCGATCTTTGAGAAATCTAAATACTTTTTTATCAGGAGGGATAAAGCTGTTTTTAGCACCCATCTCAGCCATCAGGTTAGTGAGCGTGGCTCGCTGGCTCAATGGTAAGGCTTGGATTGCCTCACCATGCCATTCCACTGACATATAGATCGCTGCGTCTGATTTGAGATCGCCAATAATTGTCAGGGCCAGGTCTTTGGATGTCACCCCTTCTCCTAACTCGCCTGTAACAGTGATCTTAAGGCTTTCCGGCACCCGCAGCCACAGCTCCCCAATAGCCCAGATAGAAGCCATCTCGGTCCTGCCGATACCGGCCGCAAATGCTCCCATTACCCCGGCATGGGGCGTATGTGAGTCCGATCCCAGCACAACCTCACCGGGAAGAGCCAGCCCGGATTCCACCAGGATCTGATGGCAAATGCCCCGGCCGACATCATAAAATTCCTTGATGCCCTGCTCCTTTACGAACTCCCGGATAATGCGGTGATTTTCCGCATGTTTGGTACTGGGCGCCGGCGTGGCATGATCGATAATTATGGCATGCATATCCGGATCAAAGACCTTTTCCCCACCCATGCGCTGAAACAGTCCGTAAATTGGAGCTGTATTGTCGTGGGACAAGATCACATCGGGCTTGATTTCCACGATCTGGCCTGGAACCGTATAGTCCAGGCCTGCTTTTTTGGCTAATATCTTCTCTGCAAATGTCTGGGACATATTTATCCTGTTTTTGGATCTTGTTCCTGATTGAATTTTATATCTCCAGCCGGCTTTTAAAGGGCAGGAAAGTCATAAAATCAGCATGATGAACAATATAGGCTTCAGTGGAACGTTTGATCAGATTGCCTTCCCCGGCATGGGCGGCAATGATATGGCAGACTTCCGGGGGTACGCCACAGCTCTCAGCCAGGGATACACCCGAAAAGGGATGGCGCAGGTATTTTCCATAAGTACCCTGGAATGAATTGCCATCCTTATCCAGCTCATATTCCAGCAATTTACCCACATCTGCCAGGATCGCGCCGGCAATGACCACATCCAGGTCAATCGGTAGTTCCTCTCCAAAGAAATCAATCATTTTCAGTGCACTTTCCTGGGCAACATGCACCACACAGCGCTTATGAGCCATAAAACTTACCTTCAGATCCGGTCCGGCCAGCAGCGTAAAGGGGATGCGCTGCAGGTCGTCTGCTGATAAGACACTGCGCTCCAGAGCCTGTTCCCAGGTCTTGATGGTGGCCTCCCTCAGCTCATTATCCTTGATCCAGGCCAGTTCCGGCCAGAGTTCATTTATATTCATATTCCCTCTCAGTTATTCAATTACCTGATACACCACATCAATCACAGTCCCGTCCACCCAGTTGATGGCAGCGATCACTCGTTCGCCTAACTTTACTGGTTCGGGCACACCGCAGATCCTTTCTCCTTCTGCTTTCAGCTCTTCAATGGTCATGATCGGCAATTTGGAGTTAGCGGTTTTTTCCAACAGGTCCTTCCTGCGCGGGTTAATGGCGATGCCGCGCTCGGTGACGATCACATCGATCAACTCGCCTGGGCCGCAAATGGTGGTGACTTCATCCCGGATGATCGGGATCCGATCCCGAAAAAGCGGGATGGGGAGGATCACGGTTTTGCTGAACAAGCAGTTCTGCCAGCCGCCAATTCCGTGAAGCAGGTAGCCGTCGGAATGAGTGACCACATTGGCGTTATAGTTAACATCCACTTCAGTGGCGCCCAGGATGACCACATCCACAATCCCGGCAAAATTACCTTTGCCGTGGTAGTTATAGCTGGTAAAGGGGCTGGTATTTACATGATGGGGGTTTTCACGCATCGACCGCACACCAGCCAGGTCAAAGGTCTGGCCGTCGAGAATATAGTCGATCAATCCTTCTTCCAGCATATCCACCAGGTACTGATTACTTCCGCCCCGGGCAAACCGGGCCTTAATACCCTTCTTGCGCATGATTTCCCCAAAATAATTGCCGATAGCCAGGGAGGTGCCGCCAGCGCCGGCCTGGAAGGAAAAACCATCCTTGATAATACCCACCTCGTCACAGAACTTGGCAGTCAATTCAGCGATGAATAATCGATCCGGACTGCGAGTGATGCGGGTAGTACCTGAGATAATCCGGTCCGGGATGCCGATTTGATCAACCTCCACCACGTAATCCACATAATTTCCCTGGATCTGCCAGGGAATACATGGGAATGGAACCAGGTTGTCTGTGACTACGATGACTTTATGAGCATACTGGGAATCTGCCAGGGCAAAACCCAGGAGTCCGCAGGCTGATTCTCCTGTCAAGCCGTTGGCATTGCCAAAGGAATCCGCGGTAGGTGCGGCAATGACCGCGATATCGATCACCACTTCTCCATCCTGGACAGCCTGGTAGCGCCCGCCGTGGGAGCGCAATACGCCTGCCCCCCTCATATGGCCCTGGGAGGCAAACCTGCCCAACGGGCCGTTCATGCTGCCTTCAATATGATGGATGGTGCCGTCTTTCAGAAAATCAATGATCGGTTCATGGCAGGGAAAAGATGCTGAAGGGAACCAGACCAGGTCCTTCATACCCATCTCAGAAGCAGCCTGGAAGATCTGATTGGCTATCAGGTCACCATTCCGGAAATGGTGGTGGGTGGAGATGGTCATACCGTCCTTGATCCCCGCATTCTTCAAAGCCGTTTTCAGGTCTTTGACCTGTTTATTGCCATCTTCCGGGAAGTTGGCCGAGCTTGACAGCGGGGGCGCGTAGCGTTTGCCATCCGTTATATATTTGTGCACACCCTGGAAAGGGATGACCGGTTTTCCATTGATCTTCTCCGGGATCATACGTCCTACAGCGTTCTTGGTGAATTTTTCTGCCATAACTTCTCCTCTAACCCTGATAGAAGATCATCATTCCTGTTCGGTTTCCTTCCAGTTTTCGGGGATCAAACCCGCTTCAAGAGCTATGCTGATCGTATTCTGAGCTCTCTTGACTACCGGCAGGTCGATCATTTTCGATCCCAGCGATACCACGCCCAGGCCTTTCTCTGCGGCCTCATCAAAAGCCAGTACTATTTTCTTGGCTTTAGTGATTTCAGCTTCGGTGGGAGCAAAGGCTTCATGAATGACCTTTATCTGGCGGGGGTGAATGCAGCCCATACCGTCAAATCCCAGGGATTTGGCTTCCAGTACCACCTCCCGGAGGGCCTCCATGTCAGCCACATCAGAAAAAACCGAATCGATGGCCTGTATCCCGGCAGCTTTGGCTGCGTTTACCAGCTGGTTGCGGGCATAAAACCTCTCCCGCCCTTCCCTGGTTCGCTGCGCGCCAAGGTCCGCTGTATAGTCCTCCAGGCCAATGGCCAGGGCAGCCACCCGTTCTGAAGCGGATGCGATCTGATAGGCATTCACCACCCCGAGGGCACTTTCAATGATAGGCATTATATAAACTGGATGATCCAGTCCAGCTTCAGCCAGGAGTTGTGTGATCTTCTCATCTACCGCCTTTACCTGATCGGCCGTTTCACATTTTGGCAAAAGGATCAAGTTTACATAATGAGGCACAACGTATTCCAGATCCTTCAGACCATCCGGAAGCTGATTAATCCGTACCATGCGTTCCGCGCCGTAGAAATTCAGCCCCCGTAATGAATTGCGAACTACAAGGCGGGCTTCAGCCTTTTTATCCGGCGCAACAGAATCCTCCAAATCAAGGATCACTGCATCAGGTTTATGAATACCGGCATTCAGCATTAGTTTGGGGGAATTCCCCGGGAGATATAATCGGGAGCGGCGCTTGTGGTCCTTTTCAGTGCTGTGCTGGTTCTCAAGGATCATATCCAGCAGAAACTCATCGTCAGATTCGAGGCATTCTTTCACAACGGCTTCTATGCGGGCTGCCAGCACCAATGAGATTGCCCCGCGATCGATGATCTCCAACTCAGCGTGTTCCACCTTATAAAAATCCAGGATTTGTTGAGCCAAATCCCGAATAGAGTTTTTATAAAGCGCATCTACTTTGCTGTTCAGGATGATCTTAATTCCCCCACTCTTTTTAATTTTCAAGGCAGCATAACAATCGGAGCGAATGCCAGGTCCCTGATTCCCTGCGGTTCCTATGTGAGCCAAATTGCCCTCCTATTACTGCTTACTTTACAAGGGTTACCCCTGTTTCCAGGAGCGATTCCATTGCCTCTCTGTTACAAGGAAAAATTATAACTTATATCAAGCGCAGGCACAAATTATCTATCCAAACAAATTGATCAAATATGGATTACTATCTTGCACCTGAAGGCCATAATTTTGCTTGACATGGAACAGATGTTCGTGTATAATTTTGACTAGCACAAACATTCTACTTTTTAGAGAAGGCATGGGAGGTCAGCATATGGCTCCGAAAGCCCGGAAACAATTAAAAGAACGTCATAAACAAGTCCTGGATGTTATCCAGGAGTATACAGCCAAACATGGCTATGCTCCTTCTTACAGAGAGATCTGCGCCCGAACAGATATCACCTCAACCTCGATGGTGAATTATTATCTGGAGCAGCTAGAAGAGATGGGGTATATAGAACGCAGCGAGAATATCTCACGTAGCCTGCAGATCAAGGATGCTGCCCACGAGAAAGTCAACAAAGTCTTGGGCAATGTCCAACAGGCGGTCCAGGAGATCTCCAATTCGCTGACCATTCCAATTGTCGGACGGATTGTGGCCAGTGAGCCAGTGCCGATCCCCTCATCCGATTTTGCGCTCTTTGACGCTGAATCCAACATCCAGGTCCCGGAATCTTTAATTCCCTTCAACATGCAAAAGGAAAATCTCTTTGCTCTGGAAGTGGATGGCGATTCGATGATCGACGCCATGGTAAACGATGGTGATGTGATCATCATGAAACCAGCAAAAGTAGCCCAGAATGGAGAAATGGTGGCTGTCCGTCTCAAAGACCAGAACGAAACCACCTTGAAACACTTTTACCACGAAGGCGATCGAGTCCGTTTACAGCCAGCCAACCCTACTATGGATCCCATTTATGTAGATTCTTCATCGGATATTGAGATCCAGGGCAGTGTGGTCCTGGTCATTCGCCAAATGTAAATGTGGGATAACGAGGGAACGCTTCACCCTCCTCATCTAGGGCCGCTTCCTCCCCGAAGCGGCTCTTATATTTTAAGGACACTCCTCAAAAACAGACCCATCCAGCCTGGTTCCTGGAGAATACAAGACATCATGTGATC
>JAGHAU010000256.1 GCA_021161345.1 Anaerolineales bacterium
CCAGTTTGAGGCAGGACATTCAGAATGAATTGGGCCGCAGGGGTGAGGTTTGTTCCTGTATTCGCTGCCGGGAAGTTAAAGGGCAGGAAGTCGATGTAAGTACATTAGAAATGAGTGACCTGGTTTATTCAAGCAATGGCTGTGAGGAGCATTTTATCTCGTTTGATACACCGGATGACAACCTGGCAGGATTTTTAAGGCTCAGCCTGCCGGGTGCTGAGGCGCCTGATCCAGGCATTGATGAACTTGTAGGCGCAGCCATGATCAGGGAAGTCCATATATACGGGGAATCGCTTCCCGTTGGTTTGGAAAAGACTGGAGCGGCCCAACATGCTGGACTTGGCACGGCGCTGCTGGTTGAAGCAGAACGAATAGCCAAAAAATCCGGCTATCTTAAACTGGCTGTGATATCCGCTGTTGGAACACGTGGTTATTATCGGGACCGGGGGTATCAAAAAGGAGACCTTTACCAGATCAAAGATCTCCTTATATAAGACTTCTTTATAAACTGTTGTTTTATCTCAGTATTCGATCTCACTGATTGGGTTCAATTTTTTGAAATTATGTTTGGCAGTAATCCAGCGCACGGTGCCGGTTCGACCGCGGATCACCAGGCTCTGTGTTTCAGCGGCCTGGCCAGTATAGCGAACACCAGAAAGTAGTTCTCCGTCTGTTATACCAGTGGCAGCGAAGAAGACATCACTTGAGGAGACCAAGTCATCCATAGTGATGACTTTATCCAGGTCGTATCCCATTTCCAAACCCAGTTTTTTCTCTTCTTCATTTCGGATAAATAACTTTCCCTGTATCTCACCACCCATTGCTCGCAAGGCACAGGCAGCCAGCACACCTTCCGGTGTACCTCCAATCCCTAATAAGGCATCGATCCCTGTTTCAGGAAGGCAGGTCATCAGGGCGGCAGCCACATCACCGTCGGGGATCAAACGTATCCTGGCCCCAATTTGTCTTACCTCTTTGATCAGCTCGTCATGCCGGGGACGTTGGAGGATGATCACAGTGACGTCCTTGATGGATTTACTCTCCGACTTGGCAATTCTTTCCAGGTTATCTTTTAAAGGCGCTTCGATATCAATCTGACCTTTGGCCAAGGGACCAACTGCAATTTTATCCATATAAACAAATGGACCCGGATTATACATAGTACCCCGGGGAGCAATAGAGACTGTCGCAATCGAATTTAGGAAACCATTCGCCAAGGGGCGGGTACCGTCAATAGGATCAACTGCCAGGTCAACCAGGGGGGGTTTGCCAGATCCGACGACTTCTCCATTGAAAAGCATGGGAGCTTCGTCTTTTTCTCCCTCGCCAATGACCACCAGAGCTTCCATATCTATAGAATTCAACACCAGGCGCATGGCATCCACAGCAGCTTTGTCCGCCAGTTCTTTTTCTCCCCGACCCATGAAGCGGCCAGCTGACAGGGCAGCCGCCTCGGTCACACGCACTAGTTCCAATGCCAAGTTTCGAGAAGGTTTTTGTGACTTCATGAACACCTCTTTATATGAATAAGTGAAGAATTAGATAATAACCGATAGGAGCAGCCCAGAATAAGGAATCCAGCCGGTCAAAAAATCCGCCATGTCCAGGGAGTATATTCCCCGAATCTTTTTCTCCTGCTGGTCGTTTGATCATGCTCTCGGTCAAATCCCCCAGAGGGATGAATGCAGAAATAACCAATCCCAGAAGAGCCCCCTGAATAGGAGAAATGGGCAACCCGGCATTAAAGACACGCTCGAATAGCAGCGCCAGGCCCAGGCTCCCAAGTGAACCAAAGATCAGTCCTCCGAAATACCCTTCCCAGGTTTTATTGGGACTGGTTTTTGGGGCAAGTTTATTTTTGCCGATGGTTGTGCCCAGTAGATAGGCTCCGGAGTCCGCAATCCAGACCGTTGGCAGGACCAGGTATGTCCACCACATTCCACCCGGTAGTTCTCTTAAGGAGATCAAATAAGAACCCAGAAATCCGATATATACCGCTATGCTGATGGAAGCACCAAAATCAGCCCCCGGATTTGGGGCACCTTTTTCATGATGAATGATATGCCAGGCTGCCATCAGAAATAACAGCAGGACCAAGAGAAAAGATGAATTGGCAAACTGGTAAAAGGACCGGGCCAAACCCAGCACCAATACACCAAATATTGCCAGCGGTATTGCCGGTTGGAGGTTGACTTTCTTTAAAAGGCTGTCATATTCCCAGGCAGCGAGGCATAACAGCAGGATAATAACTGCCTGATAAAGATATCCTCCATAATAGATTACCAGCAGTGCCAAAGGCACAATGATTAATGTGACAACCGTTCTCCGAAATAGATCAGGCAATTTTAGACATCCTTTATGTTTTGTATTTCGCCATAGCGGCGTTCACGTTGATCGTAGACTGTTAAGGCCTGATGGAGTTCTTCTCTGCCAAAGTCTGGCCAGTAAGTGGAAGTGAAATACCATTCTGAGTATGCTGCCTGCCAGATCAGGAAATTGCTGCAGCGGTATTCACCTGAGGTGCGGATGATCAGGTCAGGATCGGGGCTGTCAGCCGTATATAAATATTTGGCAAACAAGTCTTCGTCCAGATCTTCCGCTTTATGGCCGTCTTCCATTAATTGTTTGACAGCATGGAGAATTTCATCCCGTCCGCCATAATTGAAAGCGATATTCAGGATCAGGGTTTTATTATCTTTGGTCAGCTGGATCGCTTCCTTGACTTTATCCCGCAGTTCCTGGTCTATCTTATCCAGCCGGCCAATGTGACGGAGCTGGACCCCATCCTCATGCAGATTATTCAGTTCCCGGTCTAACATCATCCGGAAAATTTTCATCAAGCCCTGGATCTCTTCCGGGGGGCGATTCCAGTTTTCGGTTGAAAACGCATAAATCGTCAGATACTGAATACCGAATTCTGCACAAGCTTCGATAACTTCCCGTAAGTTTTCAGTCCCTGCCCGATGCCCTGCCAGCCGGGGTAGTCCTTTTTCAAGTGCCCAGCGTCCATTTCCATCCATGATAATTGCCAGATGGGTTGGGATCTTTTTGGGAATTTTGAGGGATTCTTTGGCCATATAAGGTTTCTTGGATGAAAAAATGGATCATACTTCCATGATCTCAGTTTCTTTTCTCTCACAGACCCCTTCGATCTTTTCTGTGTAGTTATCAGTGATTTTCTGGACCTTCTCCTCGCCGCGATGCAGGTCGTCTTCGGTGATCATTTTCTCTTCTTCAAAGTCCCGCAAATTGCGGATGCTGTCTCGGCGAATATTGCGAATGGCGATTCGGGCATCTTCGGCTTTGGTGCCAACTACTTTAACCAGTTCTCGCCTGCGATCTTCTGTTGGTGTTGGCAGTACCAGGCGGATATTTTCGCCATCGTTGTTTGGGGTCAGCCCCAGGTCAGATTTCAATATTGCTTTCTCGATATTCTTTAGAGAAGAGGGATCGTAGGGTCGGATTAGAAGTGAACGAGATTCAGGTACGCTTATCCCCGCCAATTCCTGGAGCGGGGTTTGGGTACCATAATATTCAATGGGCAGCAGCTCAACCAGGGAGGGATTGGCGCGACCGGTCCGGATCGTATTTAACTCCTGGATCATGACGCTAATGGCTTTTTCCATCCGCTCTTCGGTTTCTTGATATACATCCGCTAGCATGACGAACCTCCCAGAATCGATCTCAGTGTTTTAGCCCTTTAAACCCGGGCTGTATAAACATTTTCCTTAATACTATACTCGATTAATCTGACTTGAGAAAGACATAACTTGATAAAGCCTGGAGAGAGATAAAAGAAATGGGCGACCCATCAGACCTCCCCTCCCGTTCCAATATATTATTTCAATGTTTAGCGAGGGGCGTCAGTAACCAGCGTGCCGACCTTTTGTCCCAATAAACCCTTCTCAAGTGCGTCATGATCCCGCATATTCAGGACCAGGATAGGCAATTTGTTGTCCATACAGAGCGATAAAGCGGTGGAATCCATCACTTCCAGGCGTAAATTGATGGCATCGATATAGGATAAAGTATCAAATAACTTTGCGTCGGTATTCTTTTGCGGGTCTTTGTCGTAGACACCATCAACTTTGGTTGCTTTGATAAGCACATCGGCATCAATTTCCATGGCTCGCAGGGCAGCTGCGGTATCCGTGGAGAAGTATGGGTTGCCAGTGCCGGCGCCAAAAATAACCAGGCGTTTTTTCTCAAGGTGGCGGATTGCACGCCTGCGGATATAGGGTTCGGCAACTGCCCTCATTTCAATAGCTGACTGGACCCGGGTGATTAAACCCCTGCGCTCGCAGGCGTCCATCAGGGCCATGGCATTCATCACGGTGCCCAGCATACCCATATAATCCGCTGTAGCGCGGTCCATTCCCCGTTCAATCCCCTGCCGGCCGCGCCAAAGATTCCCTGCCCCGATCACAATGGCAATCTCGACGTCCAGCTTACTGACAGTGTGAAGATGTTCTGCCAGCCTATCCGCCCGGTCTGGATCGATTCCAAATCCGTTTGGACCTGCCAGGGCTTCACCGCTGATTTTTAGAAGGATGCGATCATAAACTGGTTTTTTTGTCATGAATTTTCCTCGGGTTCCATCTACACTGAACCTATTATATAAGAAAAAAGCCAACCCGCAGGTTGGCTTTTTGATTTAGTCGATGCTCTCTCCTCGCTCCCACCGCTCAAAGCGGCGGATAACGATATTTTCGCCAATCGAGGCGATCATCTCATGCAAGAGTTCCTGAATTGTATGGTCTTCATCGCGGATGTAAGATTGGGAGAGCAGGCAGTTGTCTGCTTTGAATTTAACTACCATGCCTTCCAGAATTTTGTCGATTATATTATCGGGCTTGCCTTCTTCTTTGTAGCGTGTGCGGGCAATTTCTTTCTCGCGCTCGATCACTTCATCAGGTACCTGGTCTTCTTTGACCCATTTAGGGGCTGCTGCTGCTATTTGCAGGGCCACATTATGGGCAAATTCCCTAAAAGCATCTGATCTGGCAACAAAATCTGTCTCACAGTTGATTTCTACCATCACACCAACCCGGCCGTCGCCGTGGGAGTAAAGTTCGACAATTCCTTCAGAGGCATCCCGGTCAGACCGTTTGGCAGCTTTGGCCAGACCTTTCTGGCGCAAATAATCGACCGCTTTTTCAAAGTCGCCCTCAGAATTCTGCAGGGCTTCCTTGACATCCAGAATACCAGATCCGGTCGCGTCACGAAGTTTTTTGATTAAGTCTACAGAGATTTCCATTATTACTCGCCCTTCTCAGTTTCTTCTTCTTCAACTTCAACATCGGCTTCAGCTCCAGCTTCAACTTCAACATCGGCTTCAACTTCAACTTCAACTTCGGCTTCAGCTACAGCTTCAACATCGGCTTCAGCTTCGGCTTCAGCTTCTGCTTCGGCTTCAGCTCCAGCTTCAATTTTAACTTCTTCTTCAACTTCCTGGACGTCTTCCTTTTCATCCTGTTTTATCTTGGCCAGGGTGGAGGCGCCCAGTAGATCTTCATCACTCATTTCATCCCGCAATTCTTGCGGCAGTTGAGCTTCTGCTTCCGCAGCCTGGAGATCGGCTTCGTGATCTTTCCGTAAATTTTTGCCATCGCTGACAGCCTGGGCGATGATCGAAACGATCAACTGAATACCGCGAATGGCATCATCGTTAGCGGGGATTACGTAGTCAATATTTTTCGGATTGCAGTTGGTATCTACCATTGCAATAACTGGGATATTCAACAGGTTGGCTTCGTGAACTGGAATATCTTCCCGGGACACATCCACTGCGAATAGAAGGTTGGGGATGCCGTCCATTTCACGGATACCGCCCAATCGGCTTTCCAGGCGTTCAATCTGTCTGGTCATGCCGAGTGCTTCTTTTTTAGTAAAAATTTCAAATTCTCCCCGATCACGCATTCCTTCCAGACGCTCCAGTTCTTGGATGCGTTCGCGGATGGTCTGCCAATTGGTCAGGGTACCGCCCAGCCAGCGTCCGATCACGTAGGGCATGCCAACTTTTTCGGCGTTGGTTTTGATAATATCCTGAGCCTGCCGTTTGGTCCCTACGAACAGGATTGAGCCGCCACCGGCGATTTGATCCCGGACAACCTGGTAGGCTTCTTCTAGAGCCGCTACGGTTTGCTGCAGGTCTATGATATGGATATCATTCCTGGCGGCAAAGATGTAGGTCTCCATATACGGATTCCATTTCTGGGTTCGGTGGCCGAAATGGACGCCGCTTTCTAAAAGGTCTTTCATCGATACAATAGGCATATTACACTCCTTGCGTTTAGCCTCCGTTTCCGTCTATCCTTCCGGGACCAGAGAGGGTTCCCTGGCACGCTCCGTCGGGTCGAGAAACGTGTGAGATACAAAATTTGCCCCGCACGATTGCGGGACCGAGAGCAGTATATCATGTGGGCTATGATTCGTCCAGATAATGGGGATTATAAGAAAGCACTGAAGTCCTGAGAGGGATCTTCCCCTTTGTCTTCACTCGGGGCCAGACCAAACGTCCTCCTGCGGGGACGGTTGTGTTCCACCTATCTGTCATTGCGAGGAAGCGCGGCGACTAACAAAGCAATCTCATCTTTTGCTCACCGAACCGTCTACCGTCTTCGGTCAATAATGTGATATTAGTCCCTTCTAATCTTCACTATCCTTGAATATGGTATACTTTTGATGAAACTAAATAAAAACCTTCGGGGTAGGGTGAGCGTTAGCAATTCCCAATCGGCGGTACAGCCCGCGAGCGCCTGTTATGGCGCAGGATGCGGTGAAATTCCGGGGTCGACGGTATAGTCCGGATAGGAGAAGGTGAAACAGGTTCAATAGAACCTGCCTGCCATTCTGAAACCCCCGAAAGCTGTAATGCTTTCGGGATTTTTTTTCAGAACCGGGATTCTTGTCCAACCCCGCCCTGATAGGCGGTTTTTTATTATGGAGCTTGATCTATGAAGGATTTCGGAGTTGGGATCAGGAAGATTGGTTTTCTGGTACTCTCGATATTGGCTGGTTTGTTTCTGTGGCAGATGTTTACCACCTTCAGCCAGATCCCGTCCTTTATCTTCCCCAAACCTATTGAAGTTTGGGATAGATTGATCATTGTCCTTCAAGATGGATCGCTGATGAAACATGCCCTGATCACACTCCAGGAGGTCCTGTTTGGACTGATGCTTGGATTGTCAGCAGCCATAATTACCGGTTATTTTCTGGCAAAATCGCGCATTGTGGAACGAGTTTTGTCCCCCTATATTGTAGCCAGCCAATCCATCCCTATTGTAGCTATTGCTCCTCTATTGGTGATCTGGCTTGGTCCGGGTATTTTTTCAAAGATCCTGACCAGCGCTTTGATCGTATTCTTCCCGGTACTGGTTAACACAGTCGTTGGCTTGAAATCTGTACCCCGTGAGCTGTATGACCTGATGAGATCGCTGCAGGCCAATACCTGGCAGCGAATAATAAAATTGGAAATCCCTGCTGCCATGCCTGTTTTCCTGGGTGGGCTGCGGATTGGCGCGACCCTTTCTGTGATCGGTGCCGTTGTAGGGGAATTTGTTGGCGCTGACAAAGGGCTTGGTTTCCTGGTCAACGTTGGCCGGGGTTTATATGATACAGCCCTGGTTTTTGTAGCAGTATTTACCATAGTTTTACTTTCTTTGGGGCTTTATGGATCTGTAATATTTATTGAAAACCGCCTGTTATCCTGGCAAAAAAGGAATGGCGATTAGTGTTTATGAGGGAGGAGAAGAGTCAATGAAAACAAAATACATGCTTTGGATTCTTGTAGTGATATTTACAGCGGTATCCTGCAGCATCCAGCCGGCGAATGATGGACCGACCGGCGAACTTACTCATATCCGGCTGCCGATGGGATATATCCCCAATGTGCAGTACGCGCCATTTTACGCTGCTGTAGAAAAAGGATTCTTCGAAGAATACGGCATTGAACTGGAATTTGACTATTCTTATGAAACTGATGGAGTTGCCCTGGTTGGAGCCAATGAACTCCAGTTTTCTTTGGTTTCCGGGGAGCAAGTTCCCATTGCAAGGGCGCAGGGGCTGCCCATCGTTTATGTGATGGCCTGGTACGAGAAGTATCCCGTTGCCCTGGTATCTAAAACAGAACAGAATGTTAAAACTCCCCAGGACCTGGCCGGAAAGCGAGTTGCCTTGCCTGGACCATTTGGCGCGAACTATGTTGGTCTGCGGGCTCTACTGGGGGAGGTTGGCTTGCAAGAAAGTGACATTATCATGGAATCTGTGGGTTTTAACCAGGTTGAAGTCCTCGCGACAGATACCACTGAAGTGATCGTTGGTTATTCTGCCAATGAGCCGATCCAACTTAAAGCCCAGGGTTACGATCTGGATCTGATCCTGGTCTCCGATTATCTCGATCTTGTGTCCAATGGGATAATCACCAATGAGAAAACCCTCGCCGAGGATCCAGAACTGGTCGAGAGGTTTGTTTCTGCTGCACTGAAAGGGATCCAGTTTGCTGTTGAAAATCCTGAGGAGGCTTTTCAGTTCTGTTTTAAATATATAGAAGGGCTAGAAGATGCTGATCAGGATGTACAATTTGAGGTGCTTCAAGCTTCTATGGAACTTTACCAGACCGATCCTTATGGCTACAGTCATCCAGAGGCCTGGGAGAATATGCAGGGTGTGCTGCTGCAAATGGGATTGATGAAAAAGGAAATAGACCTGGAAGAAGCATATACGAATGAATTCAGCCAATAATCATCCCCTGCTAGAAGTGAAAGATCTGGGGGTCACCTTTACTGATGATAAAGGGTCTCTCCAGGCGCTGAACCAGATCAGCTTTTCAGTTGATAGGGAGCAGTTTATTTGTGTGGTTGGTCCTTCCGGGAGCGGGAAAAGCACGTTAATCCGGGTATTGGCAGGTTTATTGGCCCCTACTTCGGGAGAGGTCGTACTGGATGGAATACCGATAAATGAACCCCGGCAGGGAGTGGGAATCGTATTCCAAAAGGCCAACTTGATGCCCTGGCGGTCGGTTCTGCGCAATATCACCCTCCCGCTGGAAATTAATCATGTTCCCCAAAATGAGGCTAATGAGAGGGCATCTGAATTGATTGAGCTAGTTGGGTTAACTGGATTTGAGGATTGGCTGCCCCATGATCTGTCAGGCGGTATGCTGCAGCGGGTGGCAATAGCCAGAAGTCTGATCCAGGATCCTGACCTGCTGCTTTTGGATGAACCCTTCGGAGCTCTTGACGCACTAACCCGCGAAAAGATGGGCGCTGAACTACTGCGGATCTGGCGGGTCCGAAAGAAAACGGTTATCATGATCACCCACGATATCTCAGAAGCCGTGTTTCTGGCTGACCGAGTCCTGGCAATCAGCCCTCAACCTGGGAATTTACGTTTGGACTTGGAAATTAACCTTGAACGTCCTCGTCAAGAAGATGACCGTTTTTCTCCTGAGTTTGTTGTTTATACTCAACAATTACGGGACGCAATTAGATAAAGTCGATAATTAATGATTAATATCAATACATTTTTTATATTTTAATGTTAAGATAAGTTTGCTGATTTTTTATTAGTAGAGTGAGGATTAATTGGTAAAGGATGATTTACAGCCGATTGAGGCTGAACCAAGAAAAGGCAATTCCTTGAAATTCGTTATCGGCGGGATTGTTATTGTTGCGGCGATCATATATTTAATGGTTTCTTCACTGCAGGCAAATGTCCAGTATTTCTTAACTGTGGATGAAGTGTTGGAAAAACAAAATTCGGGGGAGCTGACGGGAAGAAATATACGCTTATCCGGGGCTGTTTTAGGGGAATCGATCCAATATGACATGGATACCCTGGAATTGAGATTCACTATTGTACATGTTCCAGCCGATATCAAGCTGGTTGAAGATGAAGGTGGGCTCGCAGCTGCCTTGCATAATGCAGTTATGGACCCAACCCGATCACAACTGGAGGTTGTATACTACGGCGCTAAGCCGGATCTTCTTCAAAATGAAGCCCAGGCAATTTTGACGGGGGAATTAATCGCCAACGGTGTTTTTGAAGCAGATGAGCTTTTGTTGAAATGTCCGACTAAATATGAAGGCTCTGTGCCCGATCAAATAGAATCGTAGTCATACTGGTTCCCACTAATCAATGTTTTGGAGATGTTTATGGTAGCTGAGATTGGTTTTGGCTCTTTATTTATTTCATTAGTTGTTTCGATTTACGGCGTAATTGCAGCACTTTATGGAACGAGCAATCACCAGAAGAAATGGATCTTAAGCGCCCAACAGGCAATGCGTTTGGTGTTTCCGCTCCTGACGATAACCGTTGGTTCCCTTATATACCTGTTGATAAATAATAACTTTGAAGTTGTTTATGTATCAAAGGTATCAAGTCTTAGCATGCCTTTGTATCTGAAGATCACTGCCCTGTGGGGTGGGCAGTCGGGATCCCTGCTTTTCTGGTCCTGGCTTCTGGCTGGATTTACTTCTGCTGTGACTATCAAGAAATGGGATCGAGACCAGGACTTATTACCGTGGGTGATCGTTGTCGGCCTGGGAACTTTAACGTTTTTCCTTGTACTCAATACATTCTTCGAAAATCCGTTTGTGCGATATTGGCAGGTCAATCAGGATATCGTTCAATCATTTTCACAACCGGCGGGTGGATTCATTATTGGCCCCCGTAATGGTAGCGGATTAAACCCGCTTCTGCGTCATCCAGGCATGGTCATCCATCCCCCCATGCAGTACCTTGGATTTGTGGCCTTTATAGTTCCTTATGCCTATGCTATGGCTTCCTTGATAACCGGGCGTTCAGATGATCGCTGGATCCAATTATCACGGCGTTGGACTCTTTGGGCCTGGTTGTTTCTCTCCCTTGGTTTAATTCTAGGCGCCCGCTGGGCTTATGATGTGCTGGGATGGGGCGGCTACTGGGGCTGGGATCCTGTAGAAATTTCAGCTTTAATGCCCTGGCTCTCTGGAACTGCATTTTTACATGCGGTATTGATCCAGGAAAAACGGGGAATGTTTAAGCAATGGCCTATCGTGCTGATCATCTTGACCTATAACCTGGTGATCTTCGGCACATTCTTAACCAGGTCTGGTTTATTGTCTTCCGTACATTCTTTCGCTCGCAGCGCGATCGGACCAATATTCCTGGTTTTTATTGCGCTGACATTTATAGCTTCCTTCTGGTTATTAAGTTCTCGTTGGGATAAATTCAAATCCCGCCAGGAACTCACATCATTCTTCTCTAAAGAAGCTTTGATTCTGATCAGTATCGTCCTGCTCATGGGCATGCTGGCTACCACTTTCTGGGGCGTGATCTTCCCAAATATTTCTGAACTGATCACAGGTGCTAAGGTGACTGTGGGTCCACCGTTCTATGAGCGTGTCGCAGCGCCGATCCTGGGTGGAATATTAACCATCATGGTGATCTGCCCCCTTGCTGTTTGGAGTTATGTTTCATTCAAACACCTGGGAAAATTACTGTGGAAACCTTTTATCGTATCACTATTCGGTATTGTTTTGCCAATTCTTGGTGGATTGACAAAGGTGCCAGCAGTGATCGCTTTCTGGCTGGTTGCCTTTGTCCTGGCCGTGAACGGTTTTGAACTTGTCCGGCGAACCCGCTTGCGTAGAAAAACAGAATCAGAAAGTTTTCTGGAAGCAGTTTTTCGTGTTTTCCAGCGCAATAAACGTTCATATGCTGCCATGATCATCCATGTGGGTATCGTGTTTATGGCCCTGGGCATTATCGGGATCGAATTCTTCCAGACCGAGACTCAAGGAACGCTTGCTGAAGGACAGGAGCTCCAATTGGCTTCTTATACAATGGAATACGAGGAACTTCAGATCTTTGACACTCCGGATGCAAGAAATGTAGCCAGGGCAGTTGTGCTGGTGAAGAAAGATGGCGAGGTGCTCGATGAAATCTATCCCCGCCGAGATTTTTATTATGATTCCGGTCAGCCGGTCACCATACCCGGTGTTCGCAGCACCCTGGTGGATGATTTTTATGTCATCCTGGTGGATTGGAAAGCCGTCACATCGGAAGGCGCGACATTTAAGGTCTATCATAATCCGCTTGTAAAATGGCTCTGGATTGGTGCCTGGGTGATAATTTTCGGGGTCGTTGTCGCAACCTGGCCGGAGAAGAAATATTCCATGGCTGTATCAAAAAACGCGAGGCCAAAATGATCCAAAAAACAAATAGGCTCCTGTGGTGGGTATTATCGGCTGCCCTATTAATCTCTTTGATCCCTGTTACTGGGTACGCCCAGGGCTCAGATCCCACGGATGATGATGTCAACGCTGTTGCCAAACAGCTGTACTGCCCAGTCTGCGAAAACATTCCCCTGGATGCTTGCGGAACAACAGCGTGTGAACAATGGCGTGGGATTATCAGGGATAAACTCGCTGAAGGCTGGACTGATGATGAGATCAAAACCTATTTTGTAAATCAATATGGAGATCGGGTCCTGGCAGAACCCCCCAGGCGGGGGTTTAATTGGATCGTTTACCTTGTTCCTGTTGTAATATTTGTGGGTGGCG
>JAGHAU010000073.1 GCA_021161345.1 Anaerolineales bacterium
GTATTAGAGTTATTTGTTCACCATTAACCAAAAGTTTGGAGGAAAAAATGAAGAAGTTTTCTATCGTTATGGCGATCGTTCTCGTTGGCGCGTTGTTCTTGTCTGCCTGCCAGCCAGAAACCATCGTCGAAACAGTGATTGTTGAAGTAGAAGGCGAAACAGTCACAGAAGTCGTAACAGAAGAAGTCCAGGTAGCAACCAAAACCCTGGTATTCTCTTCCCGATTATTCAGCCCCCCCGCCGAGCAGCTGTTTTTCATCAATGAGATCATTAAACCTTTCGAGGAAGAACACGGTGTAATCGTTAACTTCTCGATCATTGATGACGCAACCCTGCTCCAACAAGCTGAACTTCAACAGACCACTAACCATGTGACCACCGATATCGTCGTGTCCCACAATGGTTCCATGCCCCAGTGGCTCGATGCTGGCTGGGTTGAGGACCTGACCGACGTAGTCGCCAGCTGGGATGACCGCACCTTTAGTGAAGCATTTATCACTGACACCAATAGAGATGGCAAACAGTACTTCCTGCCTGTCGGCGCTGATGTTTATCTGCTTCTGGCCAACAACAAGGCCCTGCCCTACCTGGCCGATGGCGTAGATCTTGATGCCATCACCTGGGATCAGTATGCTGCCTGGGCCGCCGCAATCGCTGAAGGCGAAGGCGAAGGTAAAGTCTGCATCACCGGTATTCCTTCCAAATCCTGGGTATACATGTTCGGCGGCACCGGCCTGTCCTATGGCGCCGGATTCCCCGACGCGAATTCCGAAGGCGCCATGGGTGCCTGGAAAGTTTGGGAAACCATTGGTAAAGCTGGTGGATTTGTACCCACCGTACTTAACATCGACAGCTGTGTAGATCCCATGATGCGCGAAGAAGCCTGGTTAACAGTCTTCCACAACGCTCGAGCTGGACAGGTCTTTGCCTCCAATGAGACCGCATTCACCCTGGCTCCCGCCCCCTCCGGACCTGCAGGCATCGGCAGCATCGCCGGTGTTAGCGGCTACGCAGTGATGAAGGGCTCCGCCAATTACGATCTGGCTATTTCCTTCCTCGAGTACCTCACCCGACCTGAAATTCAGGTTAAACTGGCCAAAGGCACAGGTGGATTCATTCCTCCCGTGGAAGAAGCCCGTGATTACATTGGTGACGAAGCTATTGATGAGGTCATCAATAAAGCCGTTCTGGTTCTCAACAACGGTGTGGTTTCCGGTGTTCCCGGAAGCGACTATCAGGATTGGGGTGCAGTCAAAGCCTGCTTCGATGATGTCTTCGAAGACACAATTCTGCCTGGACTTGATGTTACCCAGGAAAGACTCGACGAAGCAGAAGCCTGCATTGTCGGCCTCCTGAAGTAATTTGCACCAATGTTAGTTGAATGGATAGGACCGGGAAACCGGTCCTATCCTTCATTAGACAAAGGATTTCCTATGACCGCTTCCACTCCCGCGAAAAGGTTTCGTGACCTCGGATCAAAAGCAGTCCCCTATTTGCTGATCGCGCCCGTTGTTATCTATTACTTTTTCTTCTGGTTCCGCCCAGTTCTAGTAACGCTGATCAAAAGCTTCCAGACCGCAGCCGGAGCCTTTACATTACAGAATTACCACATGGTTTTAACAGATCCTGACTTTTTGGTTGCCCTGCGAAATACTGCAATTATCGTACTCTTTTCGGTGACCCTTGAATTTCTCGGCGCGTTATTCCTGGCCTTATTGATTAACCGGAAATTCACCGGCTCCACCTTCTTCTTGTTTGTGGCAATGATCCCCATGGCGTTGCCAGGAGTTGCTGTCGCTGCCATGTGGTTGACTGGCCTTACCGCCCATGGCTGGATTAACAGCCTGCTCTATTATCTGGGTATTCTTGCTGAAGGCGCAAAGATTTATTGGTTGGCCGGGTCAGAATGGAAGTTGTTGGGTTTGATCATCTTGATTGATGCCTGGCAGGTGATTCCCTCGATGATGATCATCCTGCTGGCTGGCCTGCAAAATATTCCGGAGGAAACTATCGAAGCCGGTTATGTCTTTGGTGGAAATTTTATTACTGTGCTCCGCAAAATCACTATGCCCCTACTGGGACCCACCATTCAGACAGCTGTCATTCTACGTTTGATATCTGCCATCCAGATCTGGTTGATTATCGTGCTTTTAGTTGGATTCTCCCGCATGCCTGTGCTCGTAGAACGCATTGTTTATTACTATAAGGAAGTTCCAAACTTGGACATCAGCCTACAAATGGCCAGTGGATACGCCATCGTAGTCTCCTTTATCGTTTCCATGGTTGCCCTGTTATACCTCAAAGTCTCAGGAGCATTTGGGGGAAAGAAGGAGGCAGCCCAATGAATAAAAATCCCATCAAACTTGGAAAATTAGTGCGCCGGACGATCTTTTATCTATTTATTGTCACCCTGGCAGTTAGCATCATACTGCCGGTATTCTTCCTGGTCTCCCTTTCATTTTTAAGCACACGGGAATCTTACTCGTTTCCCCTACCTTTACTGCCATCCCTGAAAACAGAATATTCTCTTACCCACAGCGATCGCGGATACCTTCTCAGTGTCTATGACAAGTTTGACAAGGAGTACCAGACCGTTTTAGATACGGCCGAACTGGAAAAGATGTCAGTCTATATGAAAAACCAGATCGGTACTCCATACAGCATTCCAAAGATTGAAGAGCGCATAGCCGAACTAGAAAATGGGGGCAAGGATACTATTTTCTTCAGCGTCCGCAAGAATCTCCTTCTAAACTACACCACATTCTTTCAAATAACCCGGGATGCTGTACCAGCCCTGTTGCGAAGTCTTCAAATCGCAGGTTTAACTATTCTGATTTCGCTCTCTATCGGCAGCATGGCTGGATACGCTTTTGCCCGCTATGTATTCGCCGGGCGAGATGTGCTTAAATTCAGCGTGCTTTTTGTGCGCATGTTCCCCGGTGTCGCCATCGCTCTGCATATGGCAATCATCCTGGCCAATATGGGTTTTTATGACAAACCAATAGGTCTTGCCTTGGTGTACTCGGTGGGATCCATTGCTCTGACGGTTTGGATTACTGCCAGTGTCTTTATGGGTATACCGGAATCGCTGGAGGAAGCTGCCCAGGTCTTTGGCGCAACAAAATGGCAGACTTTCCTGCGGGTCACATTTCCCCTGGCTTTACCAGGGTTGGCGGCGGCAGCCATGTACACTTTTTTAGGTGCCTGGACCGAAACGGTTTCTGCCATTTTATTAACCCAGTTTAATCCCACCTTTTCTGTCGTTGTCTACCAGTCTCTACTCGGAGCTGTAGGCAATGTCAATCTGACTGCGGCAGGCGGTTTAGTATTGGCGATACCCTCATTGATATTTACCTTCTTCATCCGCAAGTATATCCAGCAGATGTGGGGCGGCATGACCATTTAGGAGATAACTATGGCAACTTTAACTATGCAAAATGTCACCAAAATATTTGGCCGAGATGTGATCGCCGTCAAGGATTTTAATCTCGAGGTTAAAGAGAAGGAATTCCTGGTCCTGTTAGGACCCTCCGGTTGCGGTAAGACCACCGCCATGCGCATGGTCGCTGGCTTGGAAGAAGTTACTACCGGAGAGATATTTATTGACGACCGCGAGGTAACAGAATTACCTCCCCGTAAACGGAATGTCAGCATGATCTTCCAGAATTACGCTGTCTGGCCTCACATGACAGTCTATGACAATATCGCCTTTGCCCTAAAACTCAAAAAACTACACAAAGACGAAATCGATCGGCGGGTAAAAGAAACCGCTGGCATGGCCAAGATCGAGATGCTTTTGGAGCGGTATCCCTCTCAATTATCTGGAGGACAGCAGCAGCGTGTGGCTGTCGCCCGGGCGATTGCGGTTAACCCCGATATATTTCTAATGGACGAACCTCTCTCCAACCTGGACGCGAAACTGCGAGTTTCGATGCGGACCGAACTTAAAGCCATCCATGACAAAGCAGGCTCAACCACCGTTTTTGTTACCCACGACCAGTCGGAAGCCATGTCCATGGCTGACCGGATCGTGATCATGAAGGACGGCGAGGTCATCCAGGTCGGCTCACCCGATGATGTTTACCACCGCAGTGGCTCCATCTTTGTGGCAGATTTCATTGGTACACCACCAACCAACTTCATGGATGTGAAGATCCAGAAGGAATCCAACGGAACCCATCTGGTTAATACTCATCTGAACCTGCTGCTTGAACCCGAGATGGCCAAACATCTGAATGGCTACGACAAGAATCACATTGTCCTCGGCATCCGCCCGGAAAATATCGTCCTTGTAGGAGAGAGTGATGCAGCCCTTTCCGCCAGCTGCCTGGTGTCCGAACCCCAGGGATCACACCAGGTTGTGGCCATCCAGCTGGATGATAATATAGTCAAAGTAGTCGCTCCCCCAAATCCCATAATTGCTCCAGGGACAGATGTGCACTTAATTTTCAAACAGGAAACGCTCCGGTTCTTTGACCCGGACACAACCCTGGCGATTAACGACTGAGTATTTGCGGGTTCAGACTTAAAATAGACGGATAGAATGTAGAGGACCCATGCGCCACCAAATCCGTTTTACCCTGAAAAAGATCAGCCGCCGCTTGACAGAAATCGAGGGACTGGTTTATCAATATCGAAAACCCATTCCTCGTTTTTTATACCGGGAGCTGGATAAACCGGGGCTTGCTCTGGATGAAAACACGGATTTAGCGGCAGACTGGAAAGAAATCCCTTCAGAAAGCTATTGGGCTTTCCCCCGCACAAATTTCATTCTGGTAACAAATTTCTCTATACCGACTGATTGGAAAAAAGGCAGACTCACCGCCCTCTACCTGCCAATTGGCATCGCCGGTGACTTTTCCCATCCCGAAGCCCTGGTATTTATCAACGGCAAACAATACGCCTCTTGCGACCGCCACCACCAGGAAGTCATCCTTCCAGCTGAGTTCTGTGACGGACAGGAACATTCCTTGACCCTAACTGGCTGGACCGGGATTGGCGGCTCGACCATGGGGGATATGAAGAACAGGCTAAAGATGGGGTCTTGTGAAGTGGTACAGATCCATCCCGAAACCCGTGCTTTCCTGACTACATCCCGTGTGGCCGCCGGGATCGCCAAACATCTCGAACCCCGGGATCCGGCCTACCACCAATTACTGACCGCACTCGATGAGGCTTTCAAAATGATCGATCTGCGGCTGCCCATCGGAGAGAGCTTCTACAAATCCATCACCAAAGCCCACCAGTGCCTGCTAGAAGGCATAAACAAAGCCGGTCCGGCTCTGAATGTGGATATCACTGCTGTGGGGCATGCCCATATTGATGTTGCCTGGCTCTGGACCCTGGCACAAACCCGTCAGAAATCACGCCGCTCATTCACAAACGTTCTGCGCCTGATGGAGCATTATCCCTCTTTCTCATTTACCCAGAGCCAACCTCAGCTTTACGATTACCTGATCGAAGATGACCCAGAGATGTTCCAGGAGATAAAAGCTCGGGTTGAAGAAGGCCGTTGGGAACCGATCGGTGGCATGTGGGTTGAAGCTGACTGTAATATTTCCAGTGGAGAATCGCTGGTGAGACAATTTCTATTGGGCCGGGAATTCTTCCGGGATCACTTTGGCCCCGAAGCGGAATCCCCGGTCTTATGGCTGCCGGATGTCTTCGGTTACGCCTGGAACCTGCCCCAGCTTATTAAGGAAGCAGGTTTAGAGTATTTCTTCACCATCAAGATCGGATGGAGCCAGTATAACCGGCTGCCATTTGATTCTTTCTGGTGGCAGGGATTGGACGGCACAAAGGTTCTGACCCATTTCAGCACCACTAAAAACCCGGAAAGCGCCCATGCTTCGACATATAATGCCGATGCCTCACCAGGTCAGATCCTGGGTACCTGGCTGAATTTCCAGAATAAGGACGACATCCCACCTGGAAAAACCCTACCTTTACTAATGTCTTATGGTTGGGGAGATGGCGGCGGCGGTCCCACCCGGGAAATGGTCGAAAACATCCTTGAGATGGAAAATTTCCCGTCCGCCCCCCGTGTAAAACCAGGCAAGGTGATCGATTTTTATCACCAGCTGGAAGCTGTCAGCGAAAGGCTGCCGGTCTGGAATGGTGAGTTATACCTGGAATTTCACCGGGGAACCTATACCACTCAGGCCAGAAACAAAAGAGCCAACCGCAAAATGGAATTCGCCCTGCACGACGCCGAGTTCCTGGCGGCGGCAGCTTCTCTCCATAATCCAGGTTATCAATACCCATACGATTTGCTGGAAAAAGCCTGGAAACTGGTCTGTTTGAACCAGTTTCATGACATCCTGCCCGGCAGCTCTATCGCCCCTGTTTACGCTGAGTCTCTCATCCAATATCAGGAAGTGGAGCAAATTACTGCCGAAATCAGTAAGGATGCCCTGGGGAGCCTTTCATCCCGGTTTGGCTCTGATCTTGTGGTTAACCCTACTTCCTTTGAGCGGGATGAACCAATCATGGTGGATGGAGAATTGAGAGGATCAGGTGAACTCCTTCCCTACAGCATCACACCCTTGATGGAAATCAACCATGATCCAGCTCCCGGAAAATTGATCTGCAAAAAGGATCTGCTGGAGAACGATTATTTGCGGGTGGAGTTTAATAATGCCGGGGATATCACCAGTATCTTTGACAAAATAGCCCTGCGTGAGGTCCTTCCGGAAGGAACCACCTCCAACCAATGGATCGCCTTTGAGGACCGCCCCCTGAACTGGGATGCCTGGGATATCGATATCTTTTACGATGATAAAAATTGGCTGGCAGAACCGGCCTCTTCGATCAAGATCCTGGAAAAAGGACCCCTGCGCGGGACCCTGGAAATCAAGCGCCAGATCCTCTCCAGCACCTATACCCAATGGATATCCCTGGATCACAACAGTGCCCGGCTGGATTTTGACACTGAAATTGATTGGCAAGAAAGAAAGATCCTCCTGAAGGCAGCCTTTCCGGTCAATGTGCTCTCCCCCACTGCTACTTATGAGATCCAGTGGGGCAATGTCGAGCGCCCTACTCATCAAAACACCAGCTGGGACTGGGCCCGCTTTGAGACTGCCGCCCAGAAATGGGTTGATCTCAGCGAGGGCGGCTATGGCGTCAGTCTGATCAACGACTGCAAATATGGACATGATATCCATGGGAATACCATCCGCCTGACCCTGCTTCGGGGCACTACCGCTCCGGACCCGGAAGCCGATCTGGGAAAACACACTTTTAAGTACAGCATTTTCCCCCACCAGTGTTCCTGGGATGAAAACACCGTCCAGCAAGCATATGAAGTAAATGATCCCCTTATTATTTGGAAAGGAAAATCCGCTGCGGATGCTTCAGCAAAATCATTCAGCCTGGTTTCTGTTGATCAACCAAACCTGGTGATCGAAACGGTAAAGAAAGCCCAGGATGGCAATGGCCTGATCATTCGCCTTTACGAATCGCAGCGAAGCAGGGGTTCATATACAATCCGGACTGGATTCCAGGTCAAGAAAGCCTTCCGGACCAATATCCTGGAAGAAGATCAAAACTCCTTGAACGTAGAGGATAACAAAATTACAGGAAGTTATAAACCATATCAGATCATCACCCTCCGGGTCATCCCGGAGTAGAGAAAATCACTATGACAGATTCGCGATTTGCCGTTTACTTGATCCCTCCCTATAAGCTCTCTAAAGGAATATCCGAGGTCCATCATCTGCTCCGCAAGCAGTTTGGTTTTGCGG
Source organism: Anaerolineales bacterium (assembly GCA_021161345.1). Classification (GTDB taxonomy): domain Bacteria; phylum Chloroflexota; class Anaerolineae; order Anaerolineales; family UBA11858; genus B10-G9. Next base: position 7,746 of record JAGHAU010000073.1, read on the forward strand.
CGGCGGATCGCTTCCCGGTCCACTGCACCATCAAGGGGTTTTTCAAGAAGAATGACCAGCCGGTCAGCCAACTTCAGAGTGAACTGGATGAATTCTTCCAGACCCAATTTGCAATCCCGGTCAGCGCGGAAGATTTCAGAGTGGAGCCAATCGGATTTGGCCTCAGTTTGATGACCCTCGGCGGCAAACCTAATACTCCCTTCCTGGAGTTCAGGGAGAAAGTTGTGGACATCACCCGTCCCTATATCGCGGACGATTGTGATTTCAAAGACCATGATCTGGGACGTACATTTCACCCCCATATCACCTTCTCCTTTCGGGATATACCTAACGAACTCTATGACAATATTTTTGCCTGGATGGAAGCGGGGCCGGATCTGAAAGGGCCTTTCCTGGCAGACACATACCATTTTCTGGAGGTCTTCTCCGAGGACTGGTCTGGAAGCTGGTGGGATTCAATCACCTGGCGATTATTAAAATCATGGCCCTTAAAACCGGAGAATTAAATTTTGATTCGCTTAAAAAGACTTTCTGATCAACCAATTCTTAACCCTCTTCCGCAGAACACCTGGGAGGCAGCTGCAGTATTTAACACAGCGGCTGTATACCATAACGATCTTGTGCACTTGATCTACCGGGCGACGGACATCACTTCCAACGGCCAGGAGGGAAAATATATCAACAGCCTGGGTTATGCGGTTAGCGGAGACGGGATTCATTTTGAGCGCCTGGGAAATCCCATCCTCAGTAATGACGTCCCCCAGGAAGCTCGCGGTCCGGAAGACCCCCGCATCACCTGGATGGATGAAAAATTCCACATGCTCTATACCGGGTACGGCGGCCGTTTTGACAGTGATTACCGGATCAGCCTGGCAACATCTTCCAACCTGATCCATTGGGAACGCCAGGGAGTGATGCTGGATGAACCCAATAAAGATGCCGCCCTGCTTCCGGAAAAAGTAGACGGGCGCTATATGATGTTCCACCGCCGGGCGCCGAACATCTGGGTTTCTTTTTCTGAGAACCTCAAAGACTGGGAAGACCATCAAAGCATTATGAGTCCTATCCCTGGTTCAGATTGGGAAGGGACCAAGATCGGACTGTCCGGTCCTCCAATCAAAACCGACCAGGGTTGGGTAATGATCTATCACGGCGTAGGCGGCAGCCCCCGCAAATACAGCCAGGGTATTGCCCTTTTAGACCGAGACGACCCTACCAGGGTAATTGCCAGGCAGTCCGAACCCATCCTGGAGCCAGAATTGAATTGGGAGGTCAACGGATTTGTGCCCAATGTGGTTTTCAGCTGTGGGCAGGTAATACTTGGTGACCAGTTATATGTGTATTACGCAGGAGCAGATACTGCCATTGGCGTGACAGCTGTCCCTCTGGAAGAAATCAATTCATTTGGAGTTTAATCAAATGGCAAACAAAAAAAATATCGGTATCTTTCATTACCAGGTGGGTGGTACGGATGGCGTTTCCCTGGAAATTGAAAAATGGAAGCTGATCCTGGAAGAAATGGGGCATACCGTGCACCTCATTGGAGGAGACCTGGGCACCGCCCGGGGAATCCTGGTAAAAGAGATGTTCCACCACCTGCCGGAAAGCAAACGCCTTAATCAAAATACTTTTTTCCGCCTGTCGGACTTTGATGCCCCCGGATACAGGGAAGAACTGGATCGAATGACTGAAGCCATCGCTGCCCGCTTCAGGGAAGTCATCCGGGAAAATGAAATCGACCTGATCCTGGCAGAGAACGTCTGGTGCGTGGCCGCCAATCCCGCTGTAGCGCCAGCCCTGGAGATCATCCGCCGAGAACTCAATCTACCTGCAGTAGCCCACAACCATGATTTTTACTGGGAGCGCCGGGAAGGCTTCTCTTTGACTTGCGCAGGAGCTGTCGAGCTGGCCGATAAATATCTACCTCCCCATGATCCAGCCATAAAGCATTCTGTGATTAACAGCCTGGCTCAGGTCGAATTACTGGAACGCAAAGGTATAAACTCCGTTGTTGTCCCTAATGTTTTTGACTTTGCCGCTCCCGCCTGGGAAAAGGATGCTTATAACAGTGATTTGCGAACTGAGATCGGCCTGACAGAGAACGACCTGGTGCTGCTGCAGGCGACTCGGATTGTATCCCGAAAAGGCATCGAACTTGCGATTGATTTCGCCAAGGCCCTCAACAAACCAGAACGCTTGAAAACGCTCCAGGAAAAAGGCTTATATGACGGTCGTAAATTCACCGAAGAAAGCCGGGTCGTCCTGATTCTGGCCGGGTATGCGCGCGATGATGTCGGTGGTGGATACAAAGACCTGCTAACAAAAAAAGCGGAGAACGGTAATGTTGACCTGCTTTATATTGAAGATCGCGTGGATGCCGATCGATCCACCAGGGAAGACCAGAAGATCTACTCACTCTGGGATACCTATACTATGGCAGATCTTGTGACCTATCCGAGTCTGTGGGAAGGCTGGGGTAATCAGTTCCTGGAAGCGGTTAAGGCCAAGCTGCCTTTATTGATCTTTGAGTATCCCGTTTATATAAAAGATATCAAAGACAAAGGTTTCCAGGTGATCTCACTGGGTGACAAGATCCGGGATTATGATGAGGATGGTCTGGCCCGGGTCGAGATATCCCAGATTGAAGAAGCTGCCGACCAGGCCGTCATTCTCCTGACAGATGCCGGTCAGCGGGATCAGGTTGTTGAACACAATTTCAATGTTGCCCTGCAGCATTACTCCATGGAAGCTTTGAAAGGCTACCTGGAGCCTTTATTCACTGAATAATCAGGAAATCGAATGGAGAAAGACTTGGTAAAAGGCAGGATACTGGAGCACTTGAAAGCTCTGTATGGAAAAGATACAGCGCTTGTAACCTGGGAGCGGCTGCAGGATCTCCTGGGATCATACCAGGAGATCCAGAAAGGGTCATCACCTCTCGAAACTTTGAGAAAGCTAGATGCGCTATTGATCACCTATGCGGATCAATTTCAGGTCCCTGAGCAGCCTCATTTCACTTCCCTCTCTAATTTCTTCGGGAAGCACCTAAAAGATCAGATATCCACTGTTCATCTACTGCCATTTTTCCCTTATTCCTCTGATGATGGATTTTCCGTGATCAATTACAAAGAAGTCAATCCAGAAATGGGATCCTGGGACAACCTGCAAGACCTGCGGGGGTGCTGTAATTTGATGTTTGATGCTGTGATCAACCATATCTCCAGGGAAAGTAATTGGTTCCAAAAATATCTCCAAAACCTGGAGCCGTACAACAACTATTTTATCGAAGTGGATCCCGGGGCAGATCTATCCCAGGTCACCCGGCCCAGGACCCGTCCCTTGCTGACTGCCGTGGAAACTAGTGAGGGGCAGACCCTGGTCTGGACCACATTCAGCCCAGACCAGATCGATCTAAATTATGCCAATCCGGACGTGCTGCTTGAAATCCTGGATGTGCTGCTGTTTTATATCCAGAGTGGAGCCCGCATCATCCGCCTGGATGCTATTGCTTTCCTTTGGAAAGAGATCGGCACTTCTTGCATTCATCTACCACAGACCCACCATGTCATTAAACTGATACGCGCTGTCCTTGACCTGGCTGCCCCGGATGTGATCCTGATAACTGAAACGAACGTCCCTCATGAAGAAAATATCAGTTACTTTGGTCAGCAGCTGGATGGAAGGAATAAAAAATACCCCCTGGGAGACGAAGCCCAAATGGTGTATCAGTTCCCCTTGGCACCCCTGATCTTGCATACGTTCCGAACGGGAGATGCAGCTGCCCTGACTTCCTGGGCCGCGGCGCTCGAAGCACCCTACCGCACAGCCACATTCCTGAACTTCATTGCCTCTCATGATGGAATTGGCGTCCGCCCGGCGGAAGGGCTGCTCACATCTGAAGAAATCCAGGGTCTGGTGGATCAAACCCTGGCGAACGGCGGACAGGTTTCCTACAAGACCAATCTTGACGGCTCCCAGAGCGTTTATGAATTGAATATCACGCTGTTTGATATGTTAAATGAGCCAGACGCTACCTCTCTTGAGATAGCCGTCAAGCGTTTTATGGCATCCCAGGCCATCATGCTGTCCCTGGCTGGCGTACCGGGGATCTATATTCACAGTTTATTTGGTGCGCCAAATAGCCAGCGGGAGGTAGAGAAAACCGGTCGGGCCCGTTCTATTAACCGGGAAAAATACCAGGTCAGCGACCTGGAAAAGGAATTGGCGAATCCATCTTCCAGAACTTCAAGGGTATTTACCTCATACATTCGCTATTTATCGATCCGGAAAGAACATCCCGCATTTAATTCCCTGGCTCCCCAGCAGGTCCTGGATTTTGGCAGCCAGGTCTTTGCCCTGCTTCGCGAAGCAGAGGATCAAAGAGACAAGGTCCTGTGCTTGATCAATATCACTGATACCAGGGCGGATCTTAAAATCGATCCAGCTCTGCTAGATTCTTCCACATGGAAAGATCTGGTAAGAGATCAGGTGGTTCAGCCTGGAGAGGTCTCCCTTGATCCTTACCAGGTGATGTGGCTGATCTAAGTTTCTGAATATGGATTCTTCACTACGTTCAGGATGACAAACCATCAACTTTTCTTCTTCTATTGGATCGCCTGGTGGATCCTTCCATCTCAGTTCCCTCGATGTCAGGATGACAAACCGGCCTACTGTCATTGCGAGGAAGGAGCGGAGCGACTAACAAAGCAATCTCAATTTCCGTGTACTATGCTTTAGATCATCTTGGAAAAATTGAACGTGA